>CAZZDX010000289.1:0-4063 GCA_964653185.1 uncultured Bacteroidales bacterium | reverse complement strand
TAGTGTCGCATATTTTTACTAAACTTTAGGTCGCGCGACAACTTTGGAAAAGTTTTTTATATATTTGAAGAAAATACTTAAAAATACCTAAAAATTAAACTATCTGTCTTAGTGATTATAAAGTAATAGCATAATGAATAAAACACAAAAAATAAAATCTGATAATTATTCTATTTTTATCTCTGATAATATATTTAATGATATTAATACTTTTTTACAAAGACCTGAATATTCTGATAGTAAATTTTTTATTCTTGTTGATAAAAATGTTGTTAAATATTGTTTGCCGCAATTAATTACTCATGTTGATTGCTTAAAAAAGGCAACTATTATTGAAATAGAAGATGGGAAAAATAATAAGACCATTGACACTTCAAAATATCTATGGCAGAAGCTGACCGATATGTATGCAGACAGAAAATCTGTTGTCATTAATCTTGGCGGAGGAATGATAAGTGATATAGGCGGTTTTGTTGCTTCTACCTTTAAACGCGGTATTGGTTTTATAAACATTCCTACAACATTATTATCGCAGGTTGATGCTTCAACAGGCGGAAAAGTTGGCATTGACTTTAAAGGTCTTAAAAATCAAATAGGACTTTTTAAAAATCCTGACGCAGTATTTATAAACACTGATTTTTTAAAAACGATTAACAAAAGATGTTTGTTATCCGGCTTTGCTGAAATTGTTAAATATAGTTTGATAGCAGATAAGTATTTTTGGAACATTATTAAGAATAGTCCTTTTGATAATATTAAGGACTGGAAAAATTTGATTATCCGTTCTGTTGAATTAAAAAATAATATAGTTATATCTGACCCAAAAGAACATAACTTACGTAAAATTTTAAATTTTGGACATACTGTTGGGCATGCTTTTGAATCATACTCTTTATTAAATGACAAAAGACCATTATTACATGGCGAAGCTGTTGCAATGGGTATTATATGCGAATCTTATCTGTCTTATAAATATGCAGCATTGACAAAAAACGAATTAAACGAAATTGTATATTTTATGCTGTCAAATTTCAAATTTTATCCAATAAAACAAAGTTCTTTTAATGATTTATTTGATATAATGCTCAATGATAAGAAAAATAGTAAAAGAGAAATAAACTTTACTTTGATTTCTTGTATTGGCAAAGCACTGACAAACCAAAAATGTGATAAAAAATTAATTTTACAAGGACTTGATTATTATAAAAAATTGAAATAATATCAATATATCCTAATTTTTATGATAAAAAAAATGAAAGCTTTGCTTGTTTCAAAAGATGATAAGATAATAAAAGGTATGGTCTCACTTAATGGTTCAAAAAGTGAGAGTAATCGTCTGTTGATAATACAAGCACTTTGTAAAGATAGTTTTAAGATTTATAATTTATCCAAAGCCGAAGATACAATAATTTTAAGTAACTTATTAGATAAAGTATCTGTTAGTTCGCATACTGAAATAAACACTGTATCAGGCAACTGCCTGACAGCACAGATCTTAGATGTTAAAGATTCAGGAACTGCAATGCGTTTTCTTACCGGTTTTCTTTCAATAAAACAAGGAAAATGGCTTTTGACCGGCTCTGAGAGAATGAAAAAACGCCCGGTAGCAATACTTGTTAATGCTTTACGCAATCTTGGAGCAAAAATTGAATATTTAGAAAAAAAATTTTATCCACCCTTGTTAATAAAAGGGACAATATTATCAAATGATGAAATAAATATTGATGCAGATGTCAGCAGTCAGTATATCACAGCTTTGCTCTTAATAGCTCCTTGTCTGCCACAGGGATTAACACTTCATTTGAAAGGAAACATTGCTTCCGAACCTTATATTAAGATGACTTTGAATATAATGAAGCATTTTGGCATAGAAATTATAAAAAATAGTAGCACCATTATAATAAAAAATCAAAATTATATTGCAAAAGATTATTATGTAGAATCTGACTGGACTGCTGCTTCATATTGGTATGAGATGGCTGCCCTTGCTGATAAAGTTGATATTACAATTAAATGTCTAAAAAAACAAAGTATCCAAGGAGATAGGATAATTACAGAGATATTTAAAAATTTTGGAGTAGAAACGTATTTTATATCTGATGGCATTCATTTGTCAAAAAATGATAATTTGAAAATAAAACAATTTGATTTTGATTTTACTGATTATCCTGATATAGCTCAAACAGTCATTGTATGTTGTGCTGCATTAAACATAAAAGGACATTTTAAGGGCTTACAAAATCTAAAAATTAAAGAAACAGACAGAACAAATGCTCTTAAAAAAGAATTAGTAAAATTTAATATAAAATTTTTTAGAAAGTCCGATTCTGAATGGATTTTAGAAAACAGACAGGATAACAGTAAAACTTTTTCAAACTTATGTATCTCTACATATAATGACCATCGTATGGCAATGGCATTTAGTCCGTTAGCTATTAATTTTGGTAAAATAGCAATAAAAAATCCTGAATCTGTAAGTAAATCTTATCCTGATTTTTGGAAAGATATTTTATCTGTTGGTTTTAAAACTATACTCTGCTTCGTAATAATTTGAGCTAATTTATCAGACAGTTGCCTGAAAATAATTATAATTTTAACATATAGCCATTAATTGTCATTAGTTGTCATTAATTGTCATTAAATAGTCAATAAATAGTCAATAAGCAACTAAATGACAGCGAAGCCAAATGACCATAAATGACAGTGAGCGTAGCGAACAAATGACGGCGAAGCCAAATGACTATGAATGACTGTAATTTATTACGGCTCTACTGAGCTTGCCGAAGTGCAAAATATAACCTCTTAAAGTATAAATAACAAATGGAAAAATCACGAAAAGAAACACCTGACTTGCTAAAAGGCATTGCTGTAATATTGATGATACAGGTGCATCTGATGGAACAGTTTGCTCAACAAGGTGTTTATGATAGCTTGATAGGAAAAATATCACTTTTTTTAGGCGGTACACCTGTTGCTCCTGTTTTTGTGGCAATTATGGGATATTTTCTATCTACAACAAAAAAATCACAGAAGAAATTGCTCATAAGAGGTATGAAGTTGCTTGTTTTAGGATTATTATTAAACATTGGATTGAACATGAACCTATTGATTCATATATTTAATGGAACATTTAAGCTTAATCCTTATGAATACATCTTTGGAGTTGATATACTGCTTTTTGCAGGATTGAGCATTATTTTTATTGCATTAATCAAACCTGTGTTTAAAAATAATTTTATTCTATATCTAATTTTGGCTTTTGTTATATCATTCATATCTCCTTATTTGCATAACTTTGCCGGTGATAATTCATCTTTAAAATATGTAAATGCTTTTCTTTGGGGAAGTTACAGATGGTCTTATTTTCCATTATTTCCATGGCTCTCATACCCATTGATTGGCTATTCTTTTCAATTGTTTGAAAAAAAATATCTTGAAAACAAACCAAATGATTTACTTAGACAAACAAAACTGATTATAATTATAGTTTTAGGAATAATTTTGATATGCACAATAAAATATGCAGGTAATATTTCTTTTAATCTTGAAAAATATTATCATCATAATATTATATTTTTTGTTTGGAATATCATATTTATGTGTTTTTGGGTAACATTATTCTCGTTTATAGAAAAAAATCAGGTAAGACATATATTTTACAATATATTAAATGGTTAGGCAAAAATATTACTGCTTTGTATGTATTTCAATGGCTTATTATAGGAAATATTGCAACAGAAATTTATAAAACACAAGACATAAATAAATTAATATTCTGGTATTGGGGAATTATTGCTTTTGCAAGTTTATTAGTATTTGTAAGATTAAGGGGACTTCTATTAATTCATTCGCATCAAGATTTTCAGAGTTTCCCATAGACTAGGAAGATTTTTAAAGCACTATCGGGATAATTGCAAACGACTTGATGTTATTTACCGCATAACAGAAATATTCTCTGTATAAGTATTTTTGCTAACTTTTGTTTATCAGACCTGATTTTACAACTTTACCAACTTAATATGTTTTCTAATATCTTTTGTTTCCAAAATGCAGTAATAAATGC
>CAZZDX010000288.1:0-4067 GCA_964653185.1 uncultured Bacteroidales bacterium | reverse complement strand
TATGTTTTTTATACACCGTGATAAATCACGGTGTTAATAATATTTCTATATCATTAACACCTCGTTTTAACGAGGTGTATATAAAAAAGTCACATAGATATAACCGTTTCAACGGTTTACCAATGACTTTATTAACGGACACTATTTAATATCTAAAAAAAAAAAATTAATATGCAAAGGAATAAAATTTATTTTGTTTCTGATTGTCATTTAGGATTTCCTGACTATGAAAATAGTTTGAGGAGGGAAAAATTATTTGTTAAATGGCTTGATAAAATAAAATATGATGCAAAAGAAATTTATTTACTTGGTGACATTTTTGATTACTGGTTTGAATATAAAACAGTAGTTCCAAAGGGATATGTAAGGTTGCTTGGCAAATTGGCAGAGATTACTGACTCAGGAATTATAGTTCATTACTTTACCGGCAATCATGATATGTGGATGTTTGATTATTTTCCAAAAGAGCTAAATATTAAAATTTATAAAGAACCTGTTATCCGAATTATCAATGATAAGAAATTTTTTATTGCACATGGTGATGGACTTGGACAAGGAGATAAAGGTTATAAATTTATAAAAAAGGTCTTTTCAAACAAATTATGCCAATGGTTGTTTGCTCGTTTACATCCCAATTTTGGACTAAATTTAGCTATGTTTTTTTCTGAAAAAAGTAGAACTAAAAAAGGAAGAAAGGATAAAATATTTCTTGGTGAAGACAAAGAAAAACTTATTTTATTTAGTAAAAACAAGCTATTAAAAGAACATTTTGATTATTTTATTTTTGGGCACAGACATTTCCCAGTAAGTTTGCAAATAGGAGATAATTCTTGCTATATAAACCTTGGCGACTGGATAAATAATTATTCTTATGCTGTTTTTGACGGGAATAATCTTGAGCTAAAATATTTTGTATCGTCTCAATAATTAATAGTTTACCCAATAGGAAATCTTTCCAATGAGGTAAACTATACAATATAAATACCATTACCTTTTGAAAGGATACAATATTTTAAAGATTAGCTATTTTTTCAACCAAATCTGCTGTTCGGCAAGAATAACCTACTTCATTATCATACCATGAAATAATTTTTATAAAATTCCCGCCATTAACCATGGTTAATAATGAATCAAAAACAGAAGAATGAGTATTGCCAATAATATCAACACTAACAATAGGGTCTTCACAATATTCCAATATGCCTTTCATTTTGTTTTCTGCTGCTTCTTTGATTACTGCATTAATTTCCTCTTTTGTAACATTTTTTGATAATTCGCATGTAAAATCCACAAGAGAACCGTCAACAGAAGGCACTCTTACAGAAAAGCCATCTAATTTTCCTTTTAATTCAGGAATAACCAGTCCAACAGCTTTTGCTGCACCAGTAGTTGTCGGTATTAAAGAACATACAGCAGCTCGTGCTCTTCTAAGATCACTATGTGGAGCATCGTGTAGATTCTGATCTGTGGTATATGAATGAATAGTATTCATTAGTCCTCTTTTTATCCCAAAGTTATCATTTAATATTTTTGCCACAGGTGCCAAACAGTTTGTTGTGCAGGAAGCATTAGAGATAATATCATCATTTTTTTCTATTATAAAATCATTTACGCCTAAGACAACTGTCTTAACATCATCACCTTTTGCAGGAGCTGAGATAATAACTTTTTTGGCTCCGGCTTTAATATGAGCATAACATTTTTCTCTGGTACGAAAGAAACCAGTGGACTCAATAACAATAGAAATCCCTAATTCTTTCCAAGGCAATTTTTCAGGGTCTTTTTCAGAATATACTCTTATCCTTTTCCCATTTATGACAATATTATTTCCATCAGCATAAACTTCACCTGGAAATTTACCGTGAACAGAATCGTATTTTAATAAATGTGCTAATGTTTTGCAATCTGTTAAGTCATTTACTGCAATTACATCAATATTTTTTTTATTTAATAAAGATCTATAGGTTATCCTTCCTATACGTCCAAAACCATTTATAGCTACTTTGATATTTCCCATAATAATTGTATAATTTTATAAATATTAATTTTTATTTTAAAAATGCAATATTAATCATATTTATAATATTGCAATATTAAATATTAAAAAAAAACAAAATTATTCTATGCATTTTTATAAGGGATATATTAATTTAAGACCTCTTTTTCAACAATTAACGGTTTACAGATAACCTTATGAATATATACTAACCTGAATTATTCATAAATTAAATTATATGTTATTATCATTAGCCCTGTCCTTCAGGGTAATGTCATTTAGTTAAGAGCGTATCAGATTAGCACCATACTTTAGTATGGTGTATTAAATCAGTAAATTATTTTGGAAGTCGGCTTAAAGCCGACTTTTAAAGAACTGTATTTGAATTTTAACCACCACAATAAATTGTGGTGCTAATCTGATATGTTATTAATCAAGGTTTTACGCTTAACTAAATAACATTGCCTTAAAAGGCGGGGCTAATAATATATGTTTTCTGAAAATTTATGAACTTAGCGAACTTAACGAAGTGATCTCATGAGCGAAGCGAATAACCGATATCACGAAGTAATTAATCCAGGCTAAATAAAATTACTAATATTCCAATAATTGTTTATTTTTGTAATTCGTTTTAGACGGATAACTTAAAAAAACAAACTAAATAAGGAGAAATTAAAAATGATTATAAAAACAATAAAAGCACAGGAGGTCTTGGATTCAAGAGGAAATCCAACAGTAGAAGTTGATATGACACTGGAAAACGGAACAAGAGGCAGAGCCATTGTGCCGTCAGGCGCTTCTACAGGTGAAAAAGAAGCTGTTGAGCTTAGAGACGGTGATATGAAAAGATATGGAGGAAAAGGAGTATTAAAAGCAGTGGAACATGTAAATAAGGACATTGCTCCTGCTATTATTGGATTATCTGTATTAAAACAAAGATATATAGATATGGCAATGATAGATTTGGATGGAACATTTAATAAAGCAAAATTTGGAGCAAATGCTATTTTAGGTGTCTCTCTTGCCACAGCACATACAGCTGCTAATGCTCTTGGCATGCCTTTGTATAAATATATTGGAGGCATAAATGCTTCTGTCCTTCCTGTGCCTTGTATGAATGTTATTAATGGTGGAAAACATTCGGATAATAATGTTGATATTCAGGAATTTATGATTGCTCCTCATAATGCTCCTGATTTTCAAACATCTGTAAGAATGGGTGTTGAAACATTTCATTCTATGAAAGATATATTAAAGAAAAAAGGATATAGTACCGGTGTAGGCGATGAAGGTGGCTATGCACCGGAATTGAAATCAAACGAGGAGGCAGTAGAAGTAATATTACAAGGTATTGAAAGAGCAGGATATACTCCGGGCAAAGATATATCTATATGCCTTGACCCTGCTGCAAGCGAAATGTGGGAAAATGGTAAATATGTGATGTTTAAATCTGATAAATCTGCAAAGACCTCTGAACAAATGGTTCGCCTCTGGGAAGATTGGGTTAATAAATATCCTATAATACTTATTGAAGATGGTATGGCTGAAAATGACTGGAATGGCTGGAAAATGCTTAATGAATTACTTGGAAACAAAATAGAACTTGTAGGTGATGACCTCTTATGCACAAACCCTGTATATCTGCAAAAAGCAATAGATGAAAATGCCTGTAACTCTGTGTTAATAAAATTAAATCAGATAGGCACATTGACAGAGACATTAGAGACAATTGAACTTGCAAATAAAAATAATTTTAACTGTTTTGTATCACACAGATCAGGAGAAACAGAAGATACTACAATTGCAGACCTTACAGTTGCTATTGGCTGCGGACATTTAAAAACAGGTTCCGGGTGCAGAAGCGAAAGAATTGCTAAATTTAATCAACTTATGAGAATAGAAAGAGAACTCGGAAAACAGGCAAAATTTGCCGGTAAAAAAGCATTTAAAAATAAATCAAATTGCTAGATTGTTAAATTCTCAAATTTTTTAAAGTAGAGACGAAATATCTGGTTTGTAGAGACGTTGCATGCAACGTCTCTACATATTTTTGTGTCTCGTCTTTATATAT
>CAZZDX010000287.1:0-4091 GCA_964653185.1 uncultured Bacteroidales bacterium | reverse complement strand
TATCAATTGTTTGATTATTTCCCGGTTTTTTTATTTAGAAACTTTTCCAAAGTTTAAAACTTTGGAAAAGTTGATATTATAATAAGGAACGCCATGTCATATCAGTCGGTATTTTGATTGAAATAGCTGATGGATTAGATACTAAATTGAATGATTTTATATTTAAAATTATCCGCTGTTTAATATGTTATAGTTGCATATAGAGTTCTATTACCCCGAAAAATTCATTTCCAAAATCAGGCAGTTGCCTGCTACTGCCACTGCTGCTATTTTTTTAATTTGTTTGTATTCTTAATGCCATGTTATGATATTTTTATACTTTTGTATCATTAATTTCCAAAATTTTATAATATGAAGAAAATATCATTATTCTTTGTTTTTGTTCTGTTTAACATAACACTTATTCAGGCAAAAGACGGATATAACATTAAAGTAAAAGTAAAAGGTGTAAAAGATACTGTATGTTATCTTGCTAATTATTATGGAAGCAAGCAATATCTGAAAGATACTGCAAATGTTGATGATAAAGGAAATTTTGTCTTTCAGGGACAGGAACAACTCCCTGGTGGAATCTATATTGTTGTATTGCCGGACAAAAAATATTTTGAATTTATAGTAAATAAAGAACAAAAAATTTCTTTGGAAACAGATATTAATGATTTGGTTAAAAATATGAAAATCAAAGGTTCGCCTGAAAATAAATTGTTTTATGATTACTTAAATTTTATTAATAAAAAACAACAGGAAATAATGCCTCTGAAAGAAACCTTAAAAAAAGTTAAAAACAATAAGGATTCTACAAATTTAATACAGGAAGATATTAAAAAAATTAACGAGCAGGTAAAAAATTATAAAATAAAATTTATTACTGATAATCCTAAGACGTTTATAGCAAAAATTTTTAATGCATCAAAAGAGATAGACATCCCGGAAGCCCCTGTTTTAGGAAATGGCAAAAAAGATTCTCTGTTTGCTTGCCAATATTATAAAAAGCATTTTTTTGATAATATTGATTTTTCAGATGACCGACTTTTAAGAACACCTGTATTTTATAACAAACTCAATCAATATATGACAACTGTAATTGTCCCTCATCCTGATACAATTATTAAAGAATCCGATGCTATTATAGAAAAAGCCCGCGATAATAAAGAAGTTTTTAAATATGTTGTCTCATATTTAACTGATAAATATTTAACTTCAAACATAATGGGATATGATGCTATATTCGTGCATTTAGCAGAAAAATATTATATGACAAATCAGGCATATTGGACCAGCCCAACAAATCTTGAAAAAATTATAAAAAGAGCAAAGACATTAAGACCTCTTTTAATAGGGGAAAAAGCACCAAATATAATGATGGAAGATACTATGGGACTTGTTTACTCTCTTTATAACATTAAAGCAAAATATACAATTTTACTGTTCTGGAATGTTAATTGCGGGTTTTGTAAAAAAGAAATGCCTAAACTAAAAAAACTTTATGATAATAAATCTTTAAATACTGAAGTTTATGCAGTATATACAAGCACAGACATTAAAAAATGGAAAGATTATATAAAAAAAGAAAACCTAAAATGGATAAATGTTGGAGGTAAAAAATGTAATATTAATTATCGTGAAGTTTATGATGTTTATAGCGTGCCTACTTTATACCTGTTAAATGAAAATAAAGAAATTATTGCAAAAAAAATAAATGTAGATCAGATACAAGGATTTATAAAAAGAGATATGAAACATCCATGACCAATCAGGCAATTGCCTGATGACACACAAGGGGATGATTATATTAATAAATTGAAATTAGAAACTGGATACTTGAAAATTATGAACTTAACGAAGTGATCTCACGAACAAAGTGAGTAATTATGAATTATGAACTTTGTGTTTGGAACTTGAATTCAGCAAATAAAAATATATAACAAATGAAAAAATACATAATAATCGTCTTCTTGTCATTATTTTTTGTGGCAAATTCTTTTTCTCAAATTCTTGAACCTGTAAAATGGGAATTTAGCGAAAACCGTTTAAGTAATGATAAAGCCGAATTAATATTAAAAGCCAAGATTAAAGAAAAATGGCATCTTTATTCACAATTTATTGACCAGGGAGGTCCTGTTCCAACTAGTTTTTATTTTGACAAATCTGATAAATATGAATTAACAGGAGATGTTACCGAAAATCCAAAACCTATTCAGGGATTTGATAAAAGTTTTGAACTTGAACTTAAATATTTTATTAATAAGGCAATTTTCAAACAAAAAATAAAGATTTTATCTGATAAACCTTTTTCTGTAAAAGGACATTTAAGATTTATGTGTTGTAACAATATAAATTGTTTGCCGCCGGAAGAAATAAGTTTTGAATTCAAAATTAAAGGGATAAAACAAGATGTTACTAAAAATAATTCAGCTATAACAACAACAGTTTTATCAGAAGACACAGCGAAAAACGATGATTTAAAATCCTCAAAACCGATTTATACATCTTTAAAAAAAGATACAAATAAAAATAAAATATCTGAATTACAAGCAGAATCAGTCATAGAAGATGACAATAGTTCAGAATCGGAAAAAAAATCATTATGGATATTTTTCTTTTTTTCGCTTGCACTTGGATTTGCCGCAGTATTCACTCCTTGCGTGTTTCCTATGATACCGTTAACTGTAAGTTTTTTTGTTAATAACACCAAAAACAAAGCAAAAGTTAAGATTAATGCTATAATATATGGACTTTCAATAATTTTAATATATACCAGCATAGGCGCTGTTCTTACATTTATTATTGGAGATACTTTTCTTGTATGGCTAAAAACAAACTGGATACCAAATATTATATTCTTTTTGCTGTTTGTAGTTTTTGCAGCATCTTTTTTTGGTATGTTTGAAATAATATTACCAGGCAAAATTATTAATAAAACAGACAAGCAGGCAGATAGAGGTGGTTATATTGGCATATTTTTTATGGCTTTAACGCTGGTTTTAGTTTCGTTTTCATGCACAGTTCCGCTTATCGGAAGTTTGTTAGTTGAAGCAGCAACAGGCGAGATACTTAAACCTTTAATTGGTATGTTTGGATTTTCGCTGGCATTTTCTATGCCTTTTACATTTTTGGCTTTTACACCTTCTCTATTAAAAAAATTACCCAAGTCAGGCGGCTGGTTAAACTCTATAAAAATTGTGTTGGGATTTATCATACTTGCTTTGGCAATGAAATTCCTTTCTGTTCCTGACCAGACATATCACTGGGGATTGCTTAACCGTAATATTTATATTGCAATATGGATTGTGATATTCTTTTTGATGGGACTTTATTTGCTTGGTAAAATAAAATTTAAAAATGATAGCGAGGTGCATCATATTGGCTTTATACGACTAATATTAGTAGTAATAACTTTTTCGTTTGTTGTTTATTTAATACCCGGAATGTTTGGCAATCCATTAAAGGAAATATCTGCATTTTTACCTCCTCAAAAAGTTGATTTGAATAAAAATGTTTCTTTAAATGAACATAAAACAAATATTTGCGAAAAACCAATATATTCAGATTTGTTTGAATTGCCTTATGGCATAACAGGATATTTTGATTATAAACAGGGATTAAGATGTGCAAAAAAACTAAACAAACCTGTATTTATTGACTTTAAAGGTCATTCATGCTCAAACTGTAAAAAAATGGAAAATGAGATATTGTCTGATGATAAAATATTAAGCCGTTTAAAAGAAAACTTTGTTGTAATTTATCTTTATTGTGATGATAATACCAAACTTCCAAAATCAGAGTGGTTTAAATCATCTTTTGATGGAAAAATAATAAATACTATTGGTAAAAAAAATCTTGACTTTGAAATAACAAATTTTAAAACCAACACTCAACCTTACTATGTATTAATTGATTTAAAAGAAAAATTATTGACAAAGCCAATGGGATATAACTTAAATACAGATGCTTTTGTTAAATTTTTAGATAAGGGAATAAAAGAGGAATAGATATTTATATACTTAGCACGGGCACATTGGATATTGGTCATTTTGTAACCGTTCACAGCTCATTATTTTATAACTGTTTGTATCATTAAACATATATTA
>CAZZDX010000286.1:0-4091 GCA_964653185.1 uncultured Bacteroidales bacterium | reverse complement strand
GTTTATGATTTAAAAAATTTGTTTTTCAATTTTAGTCGGATAATAGTGAAAAATTTTATGTCTTTTTTTAAGATGCCAAACAATTTATCCTATATTAAAATAATAGATATGTTATATTTGATAATAAATTTATATTTTTATACTTTTTTATACTATTACAATTGGAGAATTAATAAATTTGGTTAGCATTATTTATACTTCAAGCGGTTAAAATTTTAACTTTACAAATTACTCCCTCTCTACATAGTAGAAAGGGCTGGGGTGAGTAAATAAAAAATAAAAAAGTTAAAATTTTAACTATTTATAGTATATTTCGGATTAAAATCTTTTTACTTCATAAAATTTTTAATAATGACTTTAATTATAATCATAATAACTTCTGTTGTCTCTGTTATTGCTTTTAATAACAAAAATTTATTTACCAAATTTAGTTTTAGTCCATATTTTGTAAAATCCAATAAAGAGTGGTATCGTTTTTTTACTTATGGATTATTGCATGCCAACTGGATGCATCTTATAGTTAATATGTTTGTTCTTTATTCTTTTGGTAATGTAGTAGAACAATATTTCAAAATTATTTTTAAAAATAATGCTAATCTTTACTTTATATTACTTTATGCAGGAGGCATAATATTTTCTGTAATTTATGATTACAAAAAGCATAGAGATGATATATATTATAGTGCGGTAGGAGCATCAGGAGCAGTATCTTCTGTTGTATTTTCAAGCATCTTTTTATATCCAACAGGGGAAATATATATTTTTCTAATACCTTTTGGCATTCCTTCTGTGGTATTTGGAATAATATATTTAATATATTCTGCGTATATGTCAAAAAAAGCCAGCGATAATATTGGACATAATGCTCATTTTTCAGGAGCTATATTTGGGCTTTTATTTACAGTTGCCTTAAAGCCAAATCTTATTTTGGCTTTTATAAATCAAATAAAAAATTATTTTTTTTAGAAACAGAGTTGGGAAGTTAATTCTAATTTAATATGGGATTATCAGGAGCATTAGCCCATATAGCATAATCTTTTCCAAGAGCTTTTAATATATTATTCCATAATTCTGTTGGATTATCATTAAAAATCTGTTCTAAACTTGAATCAGTTATAATCCAGAATTTTTTCTTTATCTCACCATCTAATTGTTTCTCTATCCAGACAGAGTATCCAATATAAAAATGAATTTCATCAGAATTTATTTGTTTATTAGAAATCATATTTTTTATTGTCTTTATATTACCTCCCCAATATAATCCGTCTATAATCTCAAAACTATTTTCAATCTTATCACCTAATGTATGAAGTATAAACAAGTTATTTGTGCTAACAGGACCTCCTATATAAACTTTAGCATCAAATCCGGGAAAATTTTCAATAATTTTATTTAATTTAACATTAGTCGGCTTATTAATAATCAAACCAAAAGAACCTTTGTCATTATGATTAACAAGTAAAATGACAGATTTATTAAAGAAAAAATTATTTATACATGGCTCTGATATCAACAGTTTACCCTTGTATAATTTTTTATTTAATCCCATTTTTTTTATTTATTTTTAAAAAATCAATAATAAATTATTACTTTTGGTATAAAAATTATTCAAATGTAAAATATTTGTAATTATTCATCTTGTTAAAAAATATTCACCCCGTTGATATGGTTAATCAGGCAATTGTCTGACTTATTGCTGGTAGTAGAGACACAAAATTTTGTGTCTCTACATTTTCCGATTTTTATCGGAAAATGTTCTATTGACGAAATATCACAACTTTACCCCGTTGGATATTTCCTACGGGGTGAATAGATACAAATATTTTAATATATCAAGCACAAATTTATAAAAAATAAATTATAACAAACTAAAAAAAGTGTTTAATGAAAATTACTGATAATTCCAATAAATACGATTTATTACGCAAAAAGTATGATTATTTCATTTATGAAAAATATTCAATAATACGAAATATAAATTCTTTTGATATTGTTTTTACTTTTAATCTTGCTGATAAATTTTATTTCTATCCGACAATTAAAATACCTAAAAAAAAATTTTATTTATTTGACAGCTTATCTGATTATTCTTTGAAAAATATAATTTTTCATATAGGAATGATTGAGTTGATAAGTTATTGGAAGTGTGTATGCCCTCCAAAAATAATAATCAAGCCACATTATCTTAATAAAGAACAAATTAATTGGTGGAAAAAACTATATTTCAACGGGTTAGGGGAATTTTTTTATTTGAATTCCATAAATACAAATATTAATGACTTTACAGAAATAATAGTCAATTCTAATGACAAATTAAAGCTATCAGGCAGTTGCCTGACAGATGATTCAACAATTATCCCTGTAGGCGGAGGAAAGGACTCTGTTGTTACTCTTGAGTTGTTATCAAAAACAAATAATGATAATTTATGTTTAATATTAAATCCAAGGAAAGCAAGTTTACAAACATCTGAAATTGCCGGATATTCTGCAAAAAATACAATAGAAATATGGAGAACGATTGATACAAACTTGCTGGAATTAAATGAAAAAGGATTTTTAAACGGACATACGCCTTTTTCTGCCCTCTTGGCTTTCATCACTGTATTAGCTGCAATTATCACTAACAAAAAAAATATTGCATTATCTAATGAATCAAGTGCAAATGAATCAACAATACGTCTTAGGCGGACAAATATTAATCATCAATATTCCAAATCTTTTACTTTTGAAAAGGACTTTAGGTCTTATGTAAACAAATATATATCAAAAGATATTAATTATTACAGCTTTTTAAGACCTTTAAGTGAATTGCAAATAGCAAAGTTGTTTTCAAAATTTCCCAAATATTTTTCCTGTTTCAAAAGTTGTAACAAAGGAAGCAAAACAGATACATGGTGTGGCAAGTGTCCTAAATGCTTGTTTACATTTATTATTTTATCTCCTTTTGTTTCACAACAAAACTTAGAACTTATATTTGGTAAAAATTTATTTGATGATCCGTATTTATTACATTATTTTAATCAATTAATTGGCAAAGAGAACAGAAAACCTTTTGAATGTATCGGTACTATTGAGGAAGTAAATATAGCTTTGTGTATGACAATAGCTAAAAAAGATAAAAAAAACTTACCTTATTTGCTAAAATACTACACAGGATTGGATAATTATATGAAATATAAAAATAAAAGTCATGAGAAACTGCTAAACAGATTTCATTCCAAACATTTTTTGAGTTCTGATTTGGGAAAATTGCTTAAAATTAAAAATTTTTAAAATTGTTAAATTGTTAAATTGTTAAATGGCTAAAACTTGTCAGGATTTTGACTGATTGTTTTACGGTTTTATGGTTCTATTGTTAAATGGTTTTATAGTTATCAGGCAACTGCCCGGCTACCGCACGATTGTATCGTGTGGTTTAGAAACAGAAATAATAATTTAACGTTAGTTAATAAAAACAATAATTTTTATTACGTTTGAATCATGAGTGGTAATTACAAATTTCATAATCCAGAAGGAGTTTGTTTTGTTAGTTTTGCAGTAGTTGAATGGTTAGATGTATTTACAAGAAACGAATATAAAGATATAATAATTGATAGTTTACATTATTGCCAAAAAGAAAAAGGAATGTTAGATAATGTTATTGTTATTAAATAAAAATAAAGACCGCACGATACAATCGTGCGGTAGCCGGGGAAATAAATTGGACAATCCGTCTTAGGCGGACAGGTCGGTATTAATTTTATAAGTTAAATAGTTTAAATAGATAGATAAATAGAAAAATAGAAAAAATTTAATAAAAAAGTAATTTTTTTATCGGTCAGGCGCCCGACTGATATTTACTTTTTTAATTGATATAACTGACTTTATACAAGATAAGTGAAAAAAAAACAAAAAAAAAGTGAAAATTTTTTATTTTTTGCTTGACAATTATAAAAAAAAGTGTATCTTTGTAATTCAATTACAATTAAAAAATGGTTTTTAATACAAATAAAATATTATCTGTTTTAAGCAAATTTCCTAAAATCCGCATGGTTGTAGAGAGAGAGAGAGAGAGAGAGAGAGAGAGAGAGAATACTCTTTAAAAAACTATA
>CAZZDX010000285.1:0-4096 GCA_964653185.1 uncultured Bacteroidales bacterium | reverse complement strand
TTTACCAACACAGGATCCACAGGCATAAAATGGTCTTATACATGGGATTTTGGTGCAGGAGCTGTTCCTAATAATTCCAATGCAGAAAATCCAACAGGAATTATTTATAATAATGAAGGAATAAAAACAATTACATTGACAATATCCAGCAATTCCTGTACTAATACGTATACCAATACAATTAATATATATGCACTTCCTGATGCTGATGCAGGACTTGACACAACAATATGTGCTAACAGAAGTGTGCAAATAGGCAGTAGCAACATATCCGGAAATTCTTATCTTTGGTTTCCGCCCAGCACTCTTAATGACCCAACAATATCTGATCCTATAGCAAGTCCTGTTGCTAATATTACTATATATTCTGTTATAGTAACAGATAGTATTACAGGATGTCAAAATGCAGATACAATAACTGTAACAATGCTTGCTCCTGCAATAGCAGATGCGGGTTATGATGTTGAAATATGTATTGGCGAAACTGTACAAATTGGCTCTGCATTGATAGAAGGGCAAACTTATGTATGGACACCAATTATTGGATTAAGCAATCCTTGCATACCTACTCCTCTTGCAAGTCCTGATACAACAACATTATATACTGTTAAAGCAAATTATAAAAATTGTGATACTGTTACGGATAATGTAGTCGTTACTGTTCATTCTTTGCCTGATGCTGATGCCGGAGAAGATGTAATTATTACTGAAGGTAATTTTATACAGTTAAATGCTTCCGGTGGTGTTATTTATGAATGGACACCACAAACAGGATTAGATAATCCTATGTTATATAATCCTTTTGCATCACCTGACAGCACAACAATTTATTATGTTGATGTTACCGGTATATTTGGATGTACTAATACAGATTCTGTTACTGTTATTGTATTGTATCCAAATTTATTTGTTCCAAATTCATTTATTCCTAACAGTTCAGGAAAAAATGATGTATTTCGTGTTCGTGGTAGTGCTTTAAGTGATTTTGAGATGATAATATTTGACAGGTCAGGAGAGCAGGTATTTTATACAAGAGATTTTTATGATGGATGGGATGGAACTAGACAGATTACGGGAGAAGAGATGTCAGAAGGTGCTTATATTTATTCTATAAAAGGTATTGACGAAAATCAGGAACCTGTTTTGAGAAAAGGAATAGTGAATTTGATAAGATAAGGGAATTATGAGTTATACTATTACTTTTTAAAATCTTATTTTTTAGCAAATTTTTTAATACTTCAACAAGTTCAGCACAAGTCTTTGTAAATATAAAGTGGCAGTAGTAGAAGCAGCAGTAGCAGTAAAATTTTAAATCTTATATAAAGATACCCCCAAAAACTTTACAAGCAAAATATCAGTTAGACACCTGATTGTAAATTCTGTATTTATCGGAATTAGATCCCGACTGAATGGAATTTTGGTATGGATTGATTTTGCAAAAGATGGTTGTTGAGTTTATAGAAACATTGTCAGGCAATTGCCTGATTTCACAGGACTGGCTTTGAACTTTTTAATTTTTACTTTTGCGTTTTTATTTCGTTACAGAACCTAATCGTATCGTCTCAATAATCAATGGTAAATTATACAATATAAAATCCAAAATAAATCCCAAAACCTAAATCCTAAATAAAAAAATTAAATGACTCAAGGAAAAAACCATAATAAAATCCAAAAATCAAAATCCAAAATAAATCCAAAAGCTCAAATCCCATTTGGAATTTGGGTATTGAAAATTAGGATTTATTTTGAAGTTGGGATTTTGAACTTGGGATTTATTTTAATTAATACCATTACTTTTTAAGAGGATACACGCTAATCTATCTGATGTTGATAAACTTTTTGTTTTAAAATCAGATTGTTTATTATATTTGTTCCCTTTGGGTTTTCGGAGTTTCCCATATACTTCTTCAGATTTTCTTGCATTATCCCGATAGTGCTTTAAAAATCTTCCTCGTCTATGAAAAACTCTGAAAATCTTGATGCGAATGAATTAATAGAAGTCCCCTTAATATTTCAATTGCATCATTAACTTCAGAGACATTATTAAAAGTAATACTTAACCTATCATTTTCTTTCATTCTGCACATTTTGGGATTATCTTTAATAAAATCCAGTACTTTTGTAAAATTTTTTGATTCATAGTAATTAGAGGACTGATTTTTTATAAAGTATCCTGTTAATTTATTATCTCTTAGTACAATTTCTTCAAGACCTGTTTTTTTGCCCATCCATCGTAGCCGTATTGTATTTATCAAATCTTTTGTCTGGTATGGTATAGTACCAAAACGGTCAGTAAGATGATTTTGAAAATTTATCAGATTCTCTTCATTTTCAATATTATCCAATTCTTTATATAAATTTAATCTTTCAGTGATATTACTTATATAATCATCGGGAATTAATATTTCAAGATCGGTCTTGAATTGACAGTTTTTCACAAACTCTTTTGGGACATCATCTTTTTTATATAAATCTTTAAAACTGGCTTCTTCAAGTTCTGTTATAGCTTCATCAAGTATTTTTTGATACATTTCAAATCCTATGTCAGAGATAAAACCACTTTGTTCACCACCTAGCATATTTCCCGCACCTCTTATATCCAGGTCGCGCATAGCAATATTAAATCCGCTTCCAAGTTCTGTAAATTCTCCAATTGCTTTTAAACGTTTGCGTGCTTCATTGGTTAATATTGACAATGGAGGAGAAAGCAGATAGCAAAATGCTTTTTTATTTGAACGTCCTACCCTTCCTCTTAGCTGATGAAGGTCGCTAAGTCCAAAATTTTGTGCATTATTAATTATTATAGTATTTACATTAGGAATATCTAATCCTGATTCAATTATAGTAGTAGCAACTAATACATCATATTTTCCTTTAATAAATCCGAGCATATTTTTTTCAAGTTCATAATTTCCCATTTGTCCATGTCCTATAGTAATTTTTATATCAGGACACATTTTTTGAATCTTTTCCTTTACCTGAAGTATATTTTGAACTCTATTATTTACAAAAAATACCTGTCCTCCTCTTTCAATTTCATACATTATTGCATCATGTATTATTTTTTCATTAAAAGTATGTATATCTGTCTGAATTGGGTATCTGTTTTGTGGAGGAGTATTAATAACAGAGAGGTCTCTTGCGCCCATAAGAGAAAACTGCAATGTTCGCGGTATGGGAGTGGCTGTTAATGTAAGAGTATCTATATTGACTTTAAGTTGTTTAAGTTTTTCTTTCATAGCCACGCCAAATTTTTGTTCTTCATCAATTATCAATAATCCTAAATTTTTAAAAATAATATCTTTACTTAACAATCGGTGAGTTCCGATGAGTATATCAATTTTACCATTTTTCAGGTCTTCAATAATTTGTTTTTGTTCTTTTGCATTTTTAAATCTGTTGATATATTCAACATTGCAGGGAAAATTTTCCAATCTTTCTTTAAATACATTATAATGTTGCAGAGTAAGAATAGTTGTAGGAGCGAGTATAGCCACCTGTTTACTGTCAGAGACAGCTTTAAAAGCTGCTCTTATGGCTATTTCTGTTTTTCCAAAGCCAACATCTCCGCAAATAAGCCGATCCATAGGACAATCATTTTCCATATCTTTTTTTGTCTCTATTGTAGCTTTTAACTGGTCAGGAGTGTCCTGATAAATAAAAGATGCCTCTATCTCGTGTTGTAAGTAAGTATCGGGAGAAAAACTAAAGCCCTTGGATGCTTTTCGCTGAGCATAAAGTTTTATAAGGTCTGCTGCAATATCTTTTACTTTTTGTTTTGTTTTGTTTTTTAAGTTATTCCATATATTAGAGCCAAGGCGATGTAGTTTGGGTGCTACACCATCTCTTCCTACATATTTGGAAATTCTATGCAAAGAGTGTATATTTACATATAATATATCACCATCTTTATATATCAGACGTATGGCTTCCTGTTCTCTCCCGTTATTATTTATTTTTTCAAGTCCGTCAAATCTGCCAATTCCATAATTGATATGAGTAACATAATCTCCTTTTTTTAAATTATATACTTCTTTTAAGTTTAAATCTTGTTTGGTTTTTAAACCATCTCTTAATCTAAATTTGTGATAACGTT
>CAZZDX010000284.1:0-4110 GCA_964653185.1 uncultured Bacteroidales bacterium | reverse complement strand
TTCTGTTAGGATAATTTGGATATGGATTTATACCAACAAAACCATTACTATCTATACGCATACGCTCCTTATCATCAGTATAAAATAACATAGGAAGATTTTCCTGCTGTATTAATTGTGCATTGCCATTGGCAGTTATACCTACAAGAAAACCATCCGTGGCTGTTGCTCCTGTATTTGTGTTTGTAAAAGCAGCATAAGCAGGTGGTGGCGGATTGCCAGTAATATTAGGTGTTGTATAAATATGTATCATGTGTTGTGGATTACTGAAATCATTACCAATGCCAAGATATCCCTGTCCGTGCCCATCAATCAAAATCATGCGCTGTAAATTATTTCCAATATTGAATCTTATGCTACTATGAGCGAATCTTGTTTGTATTGTCAAATCATTACTGTTTGCCGGGACAAATAAAGCAGCTTTTTCTGTAGCACCTGTAATAAACCGCCAGTAATTAGCTACATTAGCAGGACCAACTGTACGAAACACTTCACCTCTGTTTGCTATATTGGGGTGAAAAAATTTTGTGTACTGCGTAGTTGTGTTTATCTCAAGCATTGAACTAGGGTATTCATTTTCGGTATAAACTCCCAGGGCTTTTGCATTTTTCATGTTTTGAATAAGTGGATTATTCCCAATATCAGTGAGTTTGGAATATTTCCGAAAATTAATACCAATACGTTCTGTTCCATTTTGTGCTATTATGCTTACACAAAAGCATAACATAATAACTGTTAAAGTAAAAATTTTTCTTTTCATATTTTTAAAATTTTAAGGTTAATAATAAAATAAATTAATTGAATATATTGTAAAAAAATAAATTCCAAATTTAAAAATTGTTTTTTTTAATGAC
The DNA here is from genome assembly GCA_964653185.1 of uncultured Bacteroidales bacterium. Lineage (GTDB taxonomy): Bacteria > Bacteroidota > Bacteroidia > Bacteroidales > CAZZDX01 > CAZZDX01. Next base: position 3,256 of record CAZZDX010000284.1, on the reverse strand, counting down.
AAAGAGCTTTTAATATTAATTTTTATAATTACTATTTATTTATAATTCATAATTACTCACTTTGTTCGTGAGATCAGTTATTCGCTTCGCTCATGAGATCACTTCGTTAAGTTCGTTAAGTTCATAATTTTTTTCATCTTATCAAACTGAGCACACCATTTTTTGTAATTTCTTTGCCTTGTGTTGTTGTGCCTTTAAATATATAAACATAGTTTCCTATTGGTTGTGCTTTGCCTTTGTATATACCATTCCAGCCCTTTGATTGCTCATTTGTTTCAAAGACCTTTAAGCCCATTTGGTTAAATATTTTTATTTTCATGTTTTTAAGCCCGCCTCTAACATATAATATATCATTTTGCCCGTCATTGTTTGGTGTAAATGCTGTCGGGATAAATATATCTGCCTGTTTATTCGGTTCAACAGGACTTATAGTATCGCCACAATCATGATAATTAAAACTTCTGAAATAACTATCAACAAAATTTGGAAAACCTGATATATGATATTTACCCATTAAATCAATACTTTCCGGAACATAATTACATGCTAATCCTGGCATATTTGGATTATTAATTACGCCTAATTTATCATAACCACAATAATATCCTAAATTAGTATCCATATCTGCTACATATATTTTACCGTCTATTGCTATTTGAAAATGTGCAGCGATAGGTCCAGAATTAATTATTGTTTTTGAATTTATAATTTCTGTTGAATCATAATTTGTTATATCAAATTGAAATATATAAGCAGTATCAACTAAGTAATCTGTTATTCCTTCACCACCTGCCTCAACATATAATTTAGTATTGTCAGGCGAAAAACATATACCATAAGGAAATAGTAATTGTAAAGATATTGTGTTTGAAAAAATACCTGTACAATTATCAAATTTATATAATTCTACATAACAACTGTCTTTAACATAATTAGGATAAAAATCCGTAGCTATATAAGCAGCGGCAGCCATTTTCCCATCTGATGTAAATCTAAAATAACCATCACCATTTTCAATCATCATATTAACCACATCAGATATTACAGGAGTTAAATTTAATCCTGTTTCAGTTAATAACCATGCATATATAGGGCTTGGGGAAAGCCAAATTCCCTTTTGTTTACTTACCACCCATATATCTTTATTATTGCAATGATGTACTGCTGCTACTTTTTCTGTAGCTAATGAATCTAATAAAATATTATCTTTACTTATAATTTCACCTAATCCATTGTTTTTATTTATATTTAAAATTGCATATTTGAATTGTCCGAAAACAGTACCTCCGTTTTCATCATAAAATATGTAATATATTGAATCATTTTCCGGCTGTGGTATAGCAATACTTTGTGTTGGATTTCCATTATAACCAACTAAAATACCATTAGATAATTCCTGATGTTCTTTATTATAAACTCTGTCGGCATTTCCATAAAATAAAAGTTCGCCACAGGTATCACTCATTGTATAACAATCTTCTTCACTCCAGCTTATACCATTTGTATCTGCCACAGGTGCACCGGAAGAAAAATCTAAACCTGCATTATAGCCAAAATACCAGTGCATAGTGCGTTTTATATCAGGGTTATTTTGCCCCTGCACTGCAGTATAAAGGAAAAAAAGTATTAATATTTTAATTATGTGGTTCATGATAAATTTTGGCGATTCAAAATTAAAATAAATAATTTAATTGACAAAATATTTTTAAGAAAAATTTTATTTAAAAGCAATTATATTTTCTAATTCAGTTATTCTTTGTTCTAAACATTTAATTTGTGCTTCAAGTTCTGTGATTTTTGTTCTTTTTTTTTTAGTTTGTAAAGCAAAAGTGTGCCATCTTTGTCTGCTATAAGTAAATGTGGTTTATCAGAAGAAAAGGAATTTACTTTTATTTTTCCTTTATTAGTAATAGTGAGGCATAATTTATTGGAAGTATAAAAGTTCATATCTGCATTTTCCTGCTGATTAAGTTGTGCCACACCATCTTTATTAATACCGGCAAGAAATCCGTCTGTAACTGTGTTGTCTGTATTATCATTAGTAAATTGAGCATATAATGCCGTGTCAGGTTGGTAAAGATGCAATAATGATTGTGGTATAATGGTGCTGAAATCACCAAGCCCTGTAAAACCCTGTGTATAAATATTATCATCAATATTTGCATCAGGCAAAATAGTTCCAGCTCTAAACCAGTCATTATCTACTCCGCCGACACCAGCTGCATCTACATAAATCACATCACCATCTTCATCTACTGAAAGAATGCCAATACCGGGGTTGGTTACGATTGTTGAGTTAGATGTGAGATCAGTAAATCTTAATCCACTAGTGCCAGGGACATCTGAAGTTGCTGGTGAATTAATCTCAACTGTATTACCCGGGTCAGGGTTGTTAGTATAAAGATTGTAAGTAGGGTCTCCACCAAGACCTATGCTACCTGTATTTCCATTACTTATCATTCGGGCTATTTCCAAACCATCATTTGAAGAGGCGTTAACACCAATACCTGTTGGTGCAGTAAAAACAAAACGTAATCTGTCAGCTGTAGTATCTATAGTAGGATTATTACCCCAGTTAATAATAGCATCGGTTAGATCACCGCTTATTTGTCTTAAACCAACATACATATTATCAGATGGATTTCCAAGTGTACTATTCATATATACACCAATATCCATCCAGTTACGATATCCTCCACCGGTAACCGCATCATCTCCAAGATGTAAATAAGTTAATGGATTAGTTAAAGCGGGACCAATTCCTACTCTCGCATTATTATCTGTGCTATGCCATACTCTAATTCTTCTGATATTATTTGTAAATATGTCTATTTGGTCATTTTCCTGCTGGTTTAGTTCTGCAATACCATTTGCAGCTATGCCTACAAGAAAACCATCCGTGGCTGTTGCTCCTATGCCACCTGTATTGCCACCAGTATTTGTAAATTGCGTATAAACCGGATTTGGAGGCGAAGTATTATCTGGTTGATCATCGTTTAAATGTAATAATGATTGAGGTGCAAAACCACCGCCCACACTCCAGAAACCTGTGAAACAGTCAATCTTTCCCCTCTGTTTATTCCCTGCAAAAATTCTTATATCATAATTATTCAATGTACCAAAAATATTAAAAGGGAGAGTGATAGAATTTCCAGTTAGCAGCCATGCATCATTAGCAGATGAACCGGTAGGTCCGGTAGGACCTGTCGGTCCAGTTGCACCGTCTGCTCCATCTGTTCCTGCAATACCTGTCGGT
>CAZZDX010000283.1:0-4121 GCA_964653185.1 uncultured Bacteroidales bacterium | reverse complement strand
TAATATCTTTGTAACCTTTTGATTTTCAGTATATTTAACAAATAGATATAATGCTATCAATGAGAACAGAAAGCTCAACAGTTCTTCACGATTTTTTAAACTGCATACAACTTCTGTATGAACAGGATGAGCAAGAAACAATAATGTTATAGCAAGAGGAAATAAGGTATTATAATTTTTTAATAATTTTTTAAGCAAAAAAAATAAAAAGACACCTGTCAAAGCATAGAGCAAAATATTAATCAGATGGCTTATATGTGGATTTAAGCCAAACAGTTGATATTCAACAGCATAAAAGGACTTGGCAACAGGACGGTAGCCAAAAATCTGCCCTTGTTTTTTTTGCATATAACGAGATGTAAAAATATCTCCAATACCTTTGATGCCTTTTTGTATTAAAGGGTCTGTATTTGTTACAAAATCATCATCAATGGAATAATTATTTTGTATAGTATTTCCATATAAAATAAAAGTGAATAATATGATTGTTAAAACAATAATAAGATTGTTTTTTTTATTGCTTTTCATGTGTTTATATTTTCGTATTTGGTTTATTGACATTTTAGCCCCACGATTAAAATCGTGGGTTGCTTTAGCCCTTGATTAAAATACTAGATTGTTATAGAGTTGCTATAGAAATAATAAATAGAACATAGGTTACTACAAGTAACGCACGACTTCAGTCGTGGGGAAAAAAAGAGAGATAAAAAAAGGAACCGTTTTAACGGTTTACCCTTTCAATAACCCGTGTTTTTAATGTACTTTTTTAACAATTCACCCCGTTAGATATATCTCTAATTGGTCAAGAGCGTTAAATATTAAAATATCTAACTGGGTAAAGCAATTGAGCAATTTTTTTATTACTAAATTATAATCATTCCCTTCAGTCGGGCGCCTGACCAATGTGTGAACCGACAGCATTTGTGTTTTTAAAGATAAATTCAAGTAATTAATGCAACTTTTAATCAAAAAAACAAAGATACACAATTTTATCATTGATTTACTTGGTGCCGTGTCAGGCGACTGACCGAAAGGATAATATGGAAACAATAGCAATAAAAAAAAATAAAAATAATTTATATACTGAAATATATTATTAAATTTGTAAAAATAAAAGTAAATATTTATTCAAAATGATTAGTTTTTCAATACAAAGTCCAAAATTATTATATGTTTGGATTTTTATATTATTACTATTATCTAACGTGATGAATTATTCTTACGCCCAGGTACCTGATATTGAATGGCAAAAATGCCTTGGCGGAACAAATAGTGACGGAGCATGGCCCATCAAGCAGACAAGTGATGGGGGATTTATTGTGGCTGGAGGCACAGAGTCTAATAATGGCGATGTGTCGGGGAATCATAATAGTGGTATTGATGACTATTGGATAGTTAAACTTAACAGTTTAGGAAATATTGAATGGCAAAAATGCCTCGGAGGAACAGGTTGGGATTATCCATACTCCATCCAGCAGACAAGTGATGGGGGTTTTATTGTGGCTGGTACCACAGGGTCCAATGATGGCGATGTGTCGGGATATCATGGAAATTATGACTATTGGGTAGTGAAACTTAACAGTTTAGGAAATATTGAATGGCAAAAATGTCTCGGCGGGACAGGTTCAGAGTTGAATCTGGCAGCCTCCATCCAGCAGACAAGTGATGGAGGTTTTATTATGACTGGTTACACCTCTTCCAATGACGGTGATGTGTCTGGAAATCACGGAGATTATGACTGTTGGGTAGTAAAACTTAGCAGTTCAGGAAATATTGAGTGGCAAAAATGCTTCGGCGGAACAGATAGTGATGGAGCATGGTCCATCCAGCAGACAAGTGATGGGGGATTTATTGTGGCAGGAGAAACAAGCTCCAATGACGGTGATGTATCGGGAAATCATGGAGATTATGACTGTTGGGTAGTGAAACTTAGCAGTTCAGGAAATATTGAGTGGCAAAAATGCCTCGGCGGAACAGGTAAGGATAGAGCAAGGTCCGTCCAGCAGACAAGTGATGGAGGATTTGTTATGGCTGGCGCCACATATTCCAACGACGGCGATGTATCGGGAAATCATGGAGGTTATGATTTTTGGGTAGTAAAACTTAACAGTTTAGGAAATATTGAGTGGCAAAAATGCCTCGGCGGAACAGATGGTGAATATGTACACTCCATACGGCAAACAAGTGATGGAGGATTTATTGTGGCTGGAAATACGAGTTCTAATGACGGCAATGTGTCAGGAAATCATGGAGATTTTGACTATTGGGTAGTGAAACTGAGTTTAATAGTAATAGCAGATGCAGGGATAAATCAATCTATTTGTATTGGTTCTAATACAACAATAGGTGGAAGTCCAACAGCAAGTGGAGGTATACCACCTTATACATATTCATGGAATAATACAGTAAGTTTAAATTATGATACAATTGCCAACCCAACTGCGTATCCTACTATTACAACAACATATACTGTAACAGTAACAGATAATAATGGTTGCACAAATACTGATAGTATGATAGTAACTGTTAATCCTAATCCTACAGCAGATGATAATAACATAAATATTATAATTGCAAATTGCAATGAGTCAGATGGTTCTATTACAGGTATCACTGTCTCAGGAGGGACACCCCCTTATACTTATTCTTGGGAAAATGCAAATAACATAGTAGTAGGAACAAATATAAACTTAAATAATGTTCCGACAGGCACTTATAGCTTAACAGTGTTTGATGCTAACGGTTGTATTACTAATTCCGGCCCTTATACAATTAGTCAGGATTGTAAAATTATTGATTGCTTAATAGATGTTCCAACAGGATTTTCTCCTAATAGTGATGGAAAGAATGATATTTTATATGTTAAGACCTTTGGTATAAAAGAAATGAAAATAATGATATTTAACCGTGAGGGAGAAATGATTTTTCAAACCAGTGATATGAGTAAGGGTTGGGACGGAACATATAAAGGTATAAAACAAGAAATTGCAGTATATGTTTATTACTTGACTAGTACTTGTCTTAATGGTAAAAAAATTGAGAAAAAAGGAAATATTACTTTATTAAATTAGGTTCTACTGTTATTTTAATCAGTCGGGATACTAAGGGTTTGTAAAAAAAATAAAAATAATTTATATACTGAAATATATTATTAAATTTGTAAAAATATCAAACAAGTTTCATGTTTAAACATTAAACCCCAAATATTATAAAAATGTCAGATAAAGACGACAAAATCAGCAAACGGGATTTTATAAAATACAGTGCTTTAGGATTAGGCGGACTTATGATTGGAATGAATTCCAAATTATTTGCAAAAGACATTAATAATAAATTAAAAATTAATATAGATGATGAACTTTGGAAATGGAGTAAAGAAGCATCATTTTATATTGAAACACCACGCGGAGTAAAATGTCTTTTGTGTCCAAACCAATGTGATATAAGACCTAACGAGACAAGCATTTGCAGAAACAGAGTTAATATAAATAATAAATTATACAGCATTGCTTATGGAAATCCCTGTTCAGTTCATATTGACCCTGTTGAAAAAAAACCTTTATTTCATTTTTATCCGTTAAGCATGGCTTATTCAATAGCTAGCGCAGGTTGTAATTTGGCTTGTTTAAACTGTCAAAACTGGGAGATATCACAAACCAGTCCGAAAAAAACCAAAAATTATGACTTAATGCCTGATAAAGTTGTTGAACAAGCCATTAAACACAATTGTAAATCAATTGCTTACACATATTCAGAACCTATCAGCTTTTATGAATATACTTATGATACTGCAAAATTGGCAAGACAAAAAGGTATAAAAAATGTTTTTGTATCAGCAGGTTATATAAATGAAAAACCCTTACGACATATTTCAAAATATCTTGATGCAGCTAATATTGATTTGAAAAGTTTTAGTAATGATATTTATATGAAACTTAACGGCGCCACTCTTCAGCCAGTATTAAATGCTCTTAAAATATTAAAACAGGAAAATGTATGGCTTGAAATAACCAATCTTATTGTCCCGAGCTGGACTGATAACTTTGATATGATAAAAAAAATGTGCGACTGGCTTTACAAAAACAATTTTGCTGAGACGCCTTTACATTTCAGCCGTTTTT
>CAZZDX010000282.1:0-4136 GCA_964653185.1 uncultured Bacteroidales bacterium | reverse complement strand
GATAAATACGGAATGTTCCATCAGCAGTCAACAATTCCGATAAAAGAGTCGGAAAATGTTCCATCGGCACAATAACAATGCAATAATAATCAATAACAATACGAACAAACTCTATTTAGTATGATGAATTTTAACTTTTGTTTTTCTAAATTTTTAAAGAGCAACCTTTTTTATGTATAATTCATCAATAAAAAAACATAAAGAAACATTATCAAAATATTTACCTGAAAACTCAATAGACATAATTTTTTATTGGATTAAAAAATATAATATTCAATTAAAAATTTCAAAAAGCAGGACTTCTAAATTAGGCGATTACAGACCGCCTGTAAAAAATAAATTACATAGAATCTCCATTAATTATGATTTAAATAAATATGAATTTTTAATTATACTTGTTCATGAAATTGCACATCTTATTATTTGGAACAAATACAAAAATAAAAAAAAACCACATAGTAAAGAATGGAAAACAGAATATAAATTATTAATGGATAACTTTATTGATAAAAACATTTTCCCTTATGATATATCACAAGCTTTGACAAAATATTTTAAAAAGACGTATGCTTCAAGCGGTTCAGATATAGAATTAAATAGAGTTTTAAACAAGTATGATAAAAACACACAAAATATTTACCTGGAAGATATTCCTCTAAATACAATTTTTAAAATTGATGATGGGAGAACTTTTAAAACAAAAGAAAAATTACGCAAAAGATACAAATGTATTTGTCTTAATAATAATAAAATATATATATTTAATCCTTTAGCAAAAATTTTGCCTGTTAACAATTAATTTTTTTGTATTTTTGCTTGATTAATTAAGATTTTAGATTTAATACTGATCAGGCAACTGCCTGACAGCACAAGTTACTGAAACAAAGCTGAAACAGTGGTAAAGACACAAAGCATTGCGTCTCAACAGTTTTGGACACACTTGTACTGAACTTGTTGAAGTAAGGGAATAATTATACTTTTACAGTAGAGACGAGTCACGATTCGTCTCTACTACTAATAATGTAATACTTTGCATTTCATAGGGTAAACTAATTAACAAAATATAAACAAATGAATAATAATTATTGTATTATAATGGCAGGTGGTGTTGGCACCCGTTTTTGGCCAATGAGCAGGACATCTCATCCTAAACAGTTTATTGATATTCTTGGAACAGGAGAAACACTTATTCAACAAACTTTTGAACGATTTTTGCCAATATGTCCAAAGGAAAATATCTATATTGTTACTAACGAAATCTACAAAGACCTTGTTATGGAACAAATATCCGGCATTTCGGAAAAACAAATTATCTGTGAACCTGCCCGTAGAAATACAGCCCCATGTATTGCTTATGCCTCATATAAAATTTCAAAAATCAATCCTAATGCTAATATCATTGTAGCACCATCAGACCATATTGTGCTAAAAAAAGATAATTTTACAGATATTATAAATTCTGCTTTAAAGGAAACAGCAAAAAATGACTGGTTAGTAACTCTTGGCATTAAACCTAATCGCCCTGATACAGGATATGGCTATATTCAATTTAAAAAATGTGATAACTGTTCTGAAGATAAACGAATAAAAAAAGTTAAGGCCTTTACTGAAAAGCCAGATCTTGAAATAGCAAAATTTTTTGTCAAAAGTGGTGATTTCTTGTGGAACTCCGGCATTTTTATCTGGTCATTAAAAAGCATTTTAAAATCTTTTGAAAAATATTTACCGGGAATTAATTCTCTTTTCAAACAAGGTATTGATAAATATAATACAAGTGAAGAATATAAATTTATTAAAGAAACATATACTGTATGTAAAAATATATCTATAGATTATGGAATAATGGAAAAAGCAGATAATGTATATGTATTCTCTTCTGACTTTGGCTGGTCAGACCTTGGCACATGGAAATCTCTTTATGATATGAAAGAAAAAGACAAAGATAAAAACTCTATCACCGGAAAAAAAGTTATGGTGTATGATACAACAAACTGCATCATAAATATGCCAAAAGAAAAACTAGTTGTTCTCGAAGGACTAAACGATTATATTGTTGTTGATTCTGATAACATTTTACTTGTATGTAGTAAAAATAACGAACAACGTGTTCGTCAATTTGTAAATGATGTAAAAATTGGAAAAGGCGAAGAATTTGTATAATATCCTAAAAACAAGATGTAATTTTATTTTGACTTAAAAAAACCACTGTCTTTGATACTATACTTTGAGAGGTTATATTTTGCACTTCGGCAAGCTTAGTAGAACCGTAATAAATTACAGTCATTTGGCTTCGCCGTCATTTATTGTTAATGACTATCAATGACTACTAATGACAATTAATGGCTATATGTTAAAATTATAATTGTTTTCAGGTAACTGCCTGATAAATTAGCTCAAATTATTACGAAGCAGAGTATATTTATTCACTAATCTTTATTGATTATCGTACTGTTGAACTTCATTATGGAAATATTTAAGTTCAATGCCTGCTTGTCTGAATAGTTCTTCTGATTCTGCTCCTGTATGATATTTTCTTTCACAAATAACTTTTACTATTCCACAATTTATTATTAGCATAGCACATGTTCTGCATGGTGTCATACGACAATATAAGGTTGCTCCTTCTAAAGCAATGCCCAGCCGTGCTGCCTGACATATTGCATTTTGTTCGGCATGAACAGTTCTTACACAATGATTTGATATACTGCCATCTTCATTTATTACTTTTCTCATCAAATGACCTACATCATCACAATGTGGCAATCCCTTTGGAGACCCAACATATCCGGTAACTAATATCTGCCTGTCTCTTACAATAACACATCCGCTCATGCCTCTATCACAAGTTGCCCTTTTAGAAACAGTATTAGCTATCTCCATAAAATATTTGTCCCATGTAGGACGAACATATTTTTTTTTATTCTTTTCTTCCATAACTATTTAATTTTATACAAAAATGATTTTTATTCCATTTTTGTTATTGCTAATTAAATATAGTTTATTATTATTGAAAAATTGTAATGATTGAAATAATTGCAAAAATTATTTTTTTATAAGTCCTTATCTATAATTTTTTCAATCTTTTCAACAAGTCGCTAATATATCAGTTTATCTATTATTTATAAATGATTTATCTATACTTAATTAACAATGCCTTATTTTTTTTAGAACATTTTCAACCTGATTATATAAATAAGAAATTTTTTTATCATTATTAAAAACATAATCAGCCATCTCAATACATTTTGACAAATTTTGTTTGTTTGGATTATTTGAAGTCATTTCGCGACTCTCATTATCTGCAAATATTTTGTATGAAATGTGGTCTGTTTCCGAACCTCTGACAAATACTCTGTTATATCTTATTTTAGGGTTTGCATCAATAGCAAAAAGATAAAAGTTTCTTTGTTTTCTAAGAAAATTTATTTCACCCGGTGTTCTTATGCTTTCAATAATACAATTTTCTCTGCCTGATTCTTTTGCTCTGTTATAAAGTTGCTCTATAATATAATAAGGAGAATGTCTTGTTCTAAGCTCATTGGCAACAACAACCATATTATCTCTGTTTGCAGTGAGACATCTTTTTTTTATCTCCTCATTTAAAAAATCTCTTACAGAATAATGAACAAAGCCCTTTTTACTAACAAGATATTTAACAATTGTCCCTTTACCCGCTCCAATAGTTCCTGTTATTCCTATAATTTTCATACCACAAAATTACATAAAAACCATAGATATATTATCAACAGATTAAAATAAATAATATTATACATATTTTTAGAACTTTTTTTTAAAATAATAATAAGATATAACAAAAATGCACCAAAATTTTTTATTTTTTTTATTACATAAATGCTTATTATACAATCAATTATAAAAACAAACAAAAAAAATGTTAATAACTTTTTGAAAAAACACTTGACTTTTATTTCTTTGCATTGTATCTTTGTGGTAATTTTGATATGTTTAATATATTAAAATATTTATTTAATCTTTTTATTTATTAACTTAACATAAAAAATTTAGTCAAGATTAAAAAGAATATTTGCATTTTTGAATAAAAATATTATCTTTATATTATAATTCCTAAAATTATTAGATAATCTTTTTTATTAAGTATTTTATAATTAAATCAA
>CAZZDX010000281.1:0-4165 GCA_964653185.1 uncultured Bacteroidales bacterium | reverse complement strand
TTCAATTATTTAAGCCGTCAGTTGATTGATATAATTTTAAGTTGTGAACGGTTACATTATTTTTTATTAATGATAGAATAAATATTTATTTCTTTATTATTTAAAATATAAAGTTTTTCTTGCCATACATTAACAGACAAAGGTTTTTCTTCCGGCAATTTAGTTGTTGTCTCTTCAAGTGTTTTTAAGTTATACGTTTTTATTAATGATGTTTCTGTATAAATAAGTTTATCTCCAATAATCTGGAACGATGTTAATCCTTTAAATGGTATGGTCTTAGAATAAGTTCCATATCTGTCAAAGACCAAAACACCAATTTTAGGATCATTAAGATAAATAAAATTATTGTTCTCAGTAAGACAATTAGGGCTTATTTCCGCACCAATAAGTTGGGTAATGTTTCCACTTTGCTGCGTTATCTGAAAATTTTTATCAACACGGATTAGCTTATACATATTAGGTTCGTAAACCCAAAAAGCACTTTCATAAGAAGAACAGGCAAGTGTAGATTGTTCTAATTCATACGTTTCAAGTAATAACACATCTCCTTTAATGCTAAGCGTATTATCTAAAAAAACAATCTGTCCAAAATCTTTATAAAATACAAGAACTTTTAAAGGATCGCTTACATCAACATAAGTAATCTTACCTAAATCTTTATTACTATAAGACATTAAAAAATTAACATTATTATCATATTTTAATATTTCGTCATTGTTAACTAAATAAATATTACCGAGCTTATCAACAGTAACAAATTTAGCTTTTGTTTTTATGCTTTTATATAAAACAAAATTATTATTACTATTAAAAGTTAAAATTATTAATATTGTTATTATTATTTTCATCTGTTATTATTTTATTTTGCAAATTACAAAATAATTTAAAACAAATTTATATATTTGTATATTTTTAAAATATAATTAATGATTTGTTTTCCAAACTGTAAGATTAATTTAGGGCTATCTGTTACACAAAAAAGGCAAGATGGCTATCATAATATTGAATCAATATTTTATCCTGTCAAATTATATGATTCTCTTGAAATAATTATATCCAAAAATAAGACAAACATTCAGACAAGCGGAATTAAAATCTCCGGAGATTCAAATTTATGTATAACAGCATATAATCTGTTAAAAAATGACTTTGATTTACCGCCTGTCCAAATACATCTGCACAAGCAGATACCGGTAGGTGCCGGATTAGGTGGTGGCTCATCAGATGCAACTTTTACTATCAAATTGTTAAACAAGTTATTTTCATTAGATTTTTCGGATGAACAAATGAAAACTTATGCAAATAAACTTGGTAGTGATTGTGCATTTTTTATATATAACAAACCGGCTTTTGTATATTCCAAAGGAGACATTTTTAAACCGGCTGAAATTGATATAACCAAATATTATATATTAATTGTAAAGCCAAATATACATATAAATACTGCTGAATCTTATTCTGAAATTATAACGGGTAAACAACAACAATCAATTAATGAAATTATAAAAAAGTCCATTCATAAATGGAAAACAGAACTATATAATGATTTTGAATATAATATTTTTAAAAAATATCCTGAATTAAAAATAATAAAAGAAAAATTGTATGAAAATGGAGCTGTATATGCATCAATGAGTGGAACTGGCTCTGCTATTTATGGAATTTTTGGAAAAAAAATTAATGGAAAAATATTTAAAGATAATTATTTTGTGTGGCAAGGGGGAATATAAAAATTAACAAATTTTGAAAAATTTATTATTAGAACAAGGGAAAATTATTCCTTTAATGGAAGAATTTTATAGTATTCAGGGAGAAGGATTTTACTCAGGTAAAGCTGCATATTTTATCAGAGTAGCCGGATGTGATATTAAATGTAAATGGTGTGACACTAAAAAATCCTGGGATGCAAAAAATTATCCTTTTAAATCTGTTGATAAGATAATTGAAAATATTATTGTCTGTAATGCTGAAACTGTTGTAGTTACAGGAGGAGAACCATTGTTATATAATCTTGATTATCTTTGTTGTGAATTAAAAAAAAGAAATATTAAAATTTTTCTTGAAACATCAGGCGTTCATAAAATTACCGGTAAATGGGATTGGATTTGTTTGTCTCCTAAAAAAAATAAAGAACCTCTTAAAAATATATTTAAAAAAGCAGATGAACTAAAAATTGTAATCTTTGACAAAACAGACATTGTCTGGGCTGAAAAAAATGTTGAATTTGTTAATAAAAATTGTAAATTATTTTTACAAGCTGAATGGAGTAAAAAAAAACAAATGATACCGATTATTATTGATTATATTTTAAAAAATCCTAAATGGAGAATATCTTTGCAATCTCATAAATATATTGGAATACCGTAAAATAATTGATGATTGTTGATTGATGAGTTATGTGCTTTGAACTGGAAACTGGAAACCTTGAACCTTAACCCTATGCTATGTATATAAGAAAATATATATTATTTATATCATTATTAATACTAAATCTTAACTCTTGTATAGCTCAAAATAAAGGTTATAATATTACGACCAAATCAAAAAGAGCAGAAAAATTTTACATAAAAGCTTTAAACTCAACTAATAAGAGATGTTACATTGATGCAGAAAAGCAATTAAAAAAAGCAATAAAAATTGATAACAAATTTATTGAAGCATATTTGCTGCTAGGCGATATATTTCATTATCAAAAAAAAGATGAAAAAGCAATAGATGTTTATAAAGAAGCTATTAACATTAATTCCGATATCTTCCCGCGTAAATATTTTATTATTGCTAATATTGAACTATCTATGGGTAAATATAATGATGCAAAAGAACATTACAAGACATATCTTACTTATCCTGATATATATATTGAAAACCAAAAAATTTCTGAAGATAATCTAAAAAAATGTGAATTTGCTATAAATGCTGTTAAAAATCCTGTACCATTCAATCCAGTAAATATTGGTGATAGTATTAATACCAAAAACAGAGAATATTCCCCAACTTTAACTGCTGATGAACAAACTCTTATATTCACAGTTAGCAGACCCAAAGATGAGAATACTATTTTTAAAGATAATAAAGAAGAAGAAGATTTTTATATAAGTAAAAAAAAAGACAATGTATGGAGTAAAGCAACAAAGATGAGTCCTCCTGTTAACACTCACGGAAATGAAGGAGCGGGAAGCATATCTTCTGACGGAAAAACATTGTTTTTTACTGCCTGTAACCGCTCTGACGGATATGGAAGTTGCGACCTGTATTATTCAAAACAAACAGGCGATAACTGGACTAAACCCGTTAATCTCGGACCACGTGTAAACTCCAGTAAATGGGACTCACAACCTTGTATCTCTTCTGATAATAAAACAATATATTTTGCCAGTGCCCGCAATAAGGGCAAAGGTAATATGGATATATGGAAAACAACGCTTATGCCTGATGGCAGATGGGGAACACCTGTCAACCTTGGTGATATAATAAATACCAAGGGGAATGAAATGTCGCCTTTTATCCATCCTGACGGACAAACATTATATTTTGCTTCTGACGGACATACAGGAATGGGAAAAATGGATATCTTCCTGTCAAGAAAAGATAAAAATGGAAACTGGACAAAATCTGTAAACCTTGGATACCCTATCAATACCTATGCAGACGAAAACAATATGATTGTTAATACATCAGGAGAAATAGCTTGTTTTTCTTCCGACAGATTCGGAGGAAAAGGGAAAGAAGACCTTTATCAATTCCTTTTATATGAAGATATTAGACCACAAAAAGTTACATATATGAAAGGTATTGTTTTTGACAGCCATACTAAAACAAAAATTAAAGCTAAATTTGAACTTATTGATTTGGAAACAGGCGAAATTATGGTAAGATCTTTCTCTGACCCTGTAAACGGAGAATTTTTAATCTGCTTGCCAACAAACAAAAATTATGCTCTTAATGTATCTAAAAAGGACTATCTGTTTTATTCGGAAAACTTTTCTTTAAAAAAAGAGCATTCAAAAATAAGTCCTTTTTTAAAAAATATTCCTTTAAAACAAATAAAAACAGGTGAAACAGTAGTTCTTAAAAATATTTTCTTTGAAACAGCAAAATATGACCTTAAAAGTGAATCTAAAATAGAGCTGGAAAAACTTATACAGTTTCTAAAAAATAATCCTCA
>CAZZDX010000280.1:0-4182 GCA_964653185.1 uncultured Bacteroidales bacterium | reverse complement strand
GTAATATGAAATATTTTACTCAAATATTACTTTTATTTTTCATTATAACCCTAAACTGCAATGCACAAAACAACCCGGATATAAAACGAACATGGCATTGGTATTTTGGGGGTAAAGCAGGATTGGATTTTTCAAGTGGCTCACCGGTAGCAGTAACAAATGGGCAAATGTACGTTAGAGGAAACCCTGTTTCCATGTCTGATACTGCGGGCAATTTACTTTTCTATTCAAATCGCTATACTGTTTGGAATAAAAATCATCAGGTGATGCCTAACGCAAACGGATTAATAGGTAATTATGACACAGATAGCTGGTCAAATGCCCTCTGTGCTCCACAACCGGGGAATCATAATATCTATTATCTTTTTTTCTGGCAATATGATAGTACTTGGCTAAATATGGATTTTGTCTATACAATTATTGATATGAATTTGAATGGAGGATTAGGTGATGTTATTTCAAAACAAAATTTTACCGGGATGAAAAATCCTTGTAATGGAATGACCGCTGTTAAACATGCCAATAATACAGATATATGGATTATAGCAAAGAAATTCGATACGGATTCTTTATATGCATTCCTGCTAACTAACAGCGGATTAAATCCAACACCTGTAACCAGCAGCATTGGCATAACAAATTATGTTTGGAATTTGAAAGGTTCGCCGGACGGCAGTAAATTATCCGGAACATTACTTCAGAACGGGCCTGTAATTTTAGATTTCGATAAATCAACTGGTATTGCTTCCAATCCAATTATTTTTCCAGCCATAATAGGTAATGGAGGAGAGACCTATGGCATAGAATTCTCACCGGACAGTAAAAAACTTTATTTTGCCGGTGATTTTGAAATTACTCCCGGACTTACCTGGGGCAATACAATTTACCAGGTAGATTTAACCGGAACTCCTTCTCAAATAGTTAATTCAAAATTATTGCTTGATTCAATTGTAATCAGCGATTCCACTGGAACAAATCCAAATCCTTATAGCAACTTTACCGAAGAGTTACAATTGGCTGTAAATAATAAGATATATATAGCGAAAAACTCAAGACCGAAGCTTGCAGCTATAAATTATCCTGACATAATTGGAACAGGTTGTAATTATATTGATAGTGCAATTTACCTGATGGGGAGAGTATGTATTGCCGGACTTCCTTCTTTTGTAAATGATTATTTCTTAGATTTTACAACATCAGTTACTAATATTCCCGGTATAGATGATAATATAATATGCTATCCCAATCCTTTTATCTATGCTACTAATCTTATTATTCCAACTGCAGAAAATATTTATTCAATTCAGTTTATAGATTTACTTGGGAAAGACAATATGATTGAGAAAAAAATCTCAAGAGCTAATAATCAAACGATGATAACCATTGAACGAAACAATTTACCTGCAGGGATTTATTTATTGCGCATACAAACAACTCATTATATCTATTATCAAAAATTAATAATAACTAATTAAAATCATAAAACTATGAAAAACCAAACTACAAAAATTTTCTTTAAGGGAGTTTTTTGTGTAGTTACCGCTACACTTTTTCTAATCAATTATTCAAGTTTTTCTCAAGGACAAGGACAAGGAAATCAAGGAAAGGCGTTTCAAGGGCACTGGCAAACAGGTGCTACTGGAAACCCTCCAGGCACTCCAACCGCTCAATATCCCGATAACGTTAATGCCGACTACAATATCCTTGGCACACCCGCAGGAATAGATTTACTCTTCGGAACTAATGGAGGCACAGAGCGTATGCGAATTTTAAGTACAGGAGAAATTGGCATTGGCACCATTGCGCCAAATACTTCCGCTTTGCTTGATATAACTTCCACCAGCAAAGGGCTGCTTATTCCTCGCGTGAGTTTAACCTCCACTACCGATGTAATTACAATACCCACACCCGCAACAAGTTTGCTTGTTTACAACAACAATTCTGCAATGATAAACGGATCTGAAGGCTTCTGGTATTGGAATGGAACCCAGTGGGTGCAGGCATTAGGACCTACCGGCCTTACCGGTGCAACAGGAGCCACAGGCTCAACAGGTGTACAGGGAATACAAGGCGTTACAGGAGCTGATGGGGCGACAGGTCCAATAGGTCCAACAGGAATAACAGGAAATGATGGTGCAACAGGACCAACAGGTATTGCAGGAGCAGACGGATCAACAGGACCAACTGGCGTGGCAGGAGCAGATGGAACAGATGGAGCTGATGGAGCAACAGGACCGACAGGTATTGCAGGAGCAGATGGAACAGATGGAGCTGATGGAGCAACAGGACCAACAGGTATTGCAGGAACAGATGGAACAGATGGTGCAACAGGACCGACAGGTCCGTCAGGAACAGATGGAGTTGATGGTGCAACAGGACCAACCGGTTCATCTGCTAATGATGCATGGCTGCTTACGGGCAATTATACATCCTTCCCTAATAATATTCTTGGAACATTGACAAATACTGATATAAGAATTTTTGCAGGAGGAGCATTACGTCAATATGTTAAGGTTAGTGATAATTTTATTGGTATAGGAAGAGAATTCGGTGATCCTCAAGCAGTTTTGCATGTTAATTCAACAACTGATGATATTGATGTACCAACCGGAGAAGTGTTCAGAACGGATGGGCCTTCTACAGATATTAACGCATGGCGTTTATGGACAGGTGGAGAAACAGGTGGTCCTGTTGCAACTGAGAAGGGAATGATTTTTAATTATGGTAAGAATCCTGTAGTTGCCGACCAGACTAATTTTTCGATACAGGCAACAGCTAAAGATATGACCTTTCATACAGGAACTCTTAATGCAGATAATGTTGCTTTGGAAAGGATGCGCATTACTGCTACAGGTAGTATTGGTATTGGAACCAGTGATCCAAAACAGATATTGCATTTAAGAGGTTTTGAGCCAGAAATTCAAGATCATAGTACTATACCTGCAACAATGAGGATTGAATTTTTTCATCAAGGATTTTCACCAACACCACCAGGATTTAGTGAAAATCCTAATTTTTGGGATATTAATGTAGATAACGGAGGACTGTATTTTATTAATCCACAAACTATTGGTGAAGCTTTGAGTATTCTTAATAATGGAAATGTTGGAATAAATGAAGCAAATCCCAGTTCTAAATTATATATTAAAGGTAGTGGTAATAATAACAGTACTTCTTCAGTAAATGTTACTAATTCTGATAATTCTCCTTTACTATTTGTAAGGGATGATGGGAAAGTTGGTATTGGAACAACTACTCCTTCACATAATTTAACGATATATTCTGATATACTAATACCCGATAATGGAGAACCCCGCTCCTCGTTACAATTAACAAATTTATCGACTGGTAATACATCAAATGATGGATTATTATTATCCATGGAAAATCACACTGTTGTATTATCAGATCAGGAAGCTTTTGGAGGTGGTACAGGAGGAATGCAATTTAGAGCATCTCAGTTTCAATTTATGAACCCATATTCTACTGTACTCAGTATTTTGAATAATGGTAGTGTTGGTATTGGGACTACCAGCCCCATCGGAAAATTACACGTAAACGGCAGAATATTTCTTACAGGGAATGGTCATACCTTCCGCATATTACCTGATAACCCCGGAACAGAAATCGGTTCAAGTACGGGGAAAATAAATCTTTGGTACACAGGAATCGGTTACAATGATTTGTATGTCAGGACGTGTAATGTTTTGATGTCTGATTCAAGTTTAAAACAAAATATTCAGCCATTAAATAACTGTCTTTCAATAATCAGGCAGATAAGAGGAGTAAGTTTTCAGTTTAAAGAACCTGATTCGGTTACTTATGATTATGAAGGTTCATCATTAAATAATAAATTTGGATTTATTGCTCAAGAAATAGAGCAAGTTATTCCAGAAGTAGTTTCCCTGACAAATAAAGGACTTAAAGCGTTGAACTATGACGCATTTGCTCCATTGTTCGTTGAGAGCATTAAAGAGTTGGATTCATCAGTAACCATTCTTGAACAAACCACACCGCCAAACAAACCGGTATTAATATCACCGGTAGACAGTGCAACAGATGTTCCTTTGGATATTACTCTTATCTGGCATAAGTCAGTAAGAGCAACAAGCTATACTGTATTTGGGAGGAAAGAAAGAATTAAAGACCCAACACAGGTAGGAAGTAAATATGAAAATATAT
>CAZZDX010000279.1:0-4193 GCA_964653185.1 uncultured Bacteroidales bacterium | reverse complement strand
TGTTTTTAATGATAAAATTGTAAGAGACAAATTTATACCATTGGACATATATACTTTTTCACCCATAAAAAATACCGAAGATACTTAATAATCAACGTCTCATTATTTTTCTCTGTCCTAAGTCAAAATAAATTGCATATCCTCTGTTTAGCCAGTGTTCAGGGTTGTCAGTAATATCCAAAACAAATAATGTGTTAGGTTTTTCCTTAATGGGCTTAAAGTAAATAAATTCATTGTCTGTCCCTCTATTTTGTTCAATAATTTTGTATCTACGGGTCATTTGTTTGTTAAAATTCCTTGCTTTATTATAAAAAATATCCATTGCTGCTCCATATCCATTCCTTGTAAAAGAGATGTCTAACCAGATAATAAGAATAAATATTAGTTTTATTTTATTATTTAAAGGAAAATTGATATTTGTTTTATTTTTAAAATAGTTTATCCAAACAGTTAAGTTTATAAACCACAGGATAATAAAGAAAAAATAAGCAGTGTTAACGGTTCTGTGTTGTCCTAATATTCCTGTGGACCAATATGCGGGAAAAACACAAACAAAAATTATAAGCAGTAAAAATACAGAAGATAATAATGGTGTTAAATAAAATGAATTGGAAAATAAAGTTATTTTCTTTGATAACTTGTTACTTAAAGGAATATATAAAACAGATGATAACAGAATTGCTGCTGACGAAATCCATTTAATTGAGAACCTTAATGTCTGTAAACCGGTATATTGTAATGAATGAAAAAGATTGTGGTTTTCAGTAAAGTAAGCTTCTCTTACATAATTTCCCGGGGCAAAAAACACTATATATGAAAAAAGAACAGTAAAAAACAGGTATATAAGAACTGTTTTTCTATTGTGATGCTTATTTAGATATGAAATCAAAAACAAGATAAACATAAAACAAAGCATTATCAGCATAATCACTTCATTAAATCCTATTACTATAAATAATAACAGAATGTTTATTATTAGATGAAATATTTTGTTTGGAAAATATTTTTTTTTCAAAAAATTAATAAAAGAGGCAAAAAATAAAAGGGTAAAGATATTGGCTAACTGATAAGTAACAGCTCCTGTGTACCAATAAAAACCTTCTGCAATGTCAGGCATTTGAAAAATATATAACAGGGAAATCAGCAAACTATATAGCCATAAATCAATATTTGCTAATAAATTGTTTGTTATTGTTTTTAAAAAGAAATAAAAAGCAATTATTGTTAATAAAATGATGACAACAGGTATAATTTTATATATGTATAAATATTCAAATCCAAAGGACAAAGGATTTATCAACACAAATATATTTGATATATATCTTCCATTCCATGATAAATATTCGTTTATTAAGGAATTAAAAATATTTTCTGTATTCCCTTTATATGCGTATGTAAAATCATCAGCAACAGGATGGCAAAATTGAGACAGATAAATATATACTGCCAAAGAAAACAGTAGAAATAAAAAAAATAAATATTTAGTCCTAATTTTTTTCATTTCTAATTTTTTAGGCAGAACTCACAATTTATTATAAACAAATAATTTTATTTTTTTAAAAATATCCTGATAAATTGTGATATTTTAGAGAACAAGCAATTAATTTACTTTAGTACCCGAGGCCGGGATCGAACCGGCACGAGCAAAGCTCACTGGTTTTTGAGACCAGCGCGTCTACCAATTCCGCCACTCGGGCTTTAAATATGTTTTTTTTGCAAAAATATTGAAATATTCTTTAATTGCAAATGTTATTTCAAACTAAAAATGTAAAATATATTTTAAATGGTTAATTCATAAATTTTCAGAATACATATATTATTAGCCCCGCCTTTTAAGGCGGGGTTTGAAAAGAAGTAAACCTTACCACTCAAAATTTGGGAAATTTTATTTTTAAGTTAATAAAATTTCCCAAATTTTGAGGGAGAGAAACAGGTAAATTTTTGTTCCCCCGCTCTTTAGATCGGGGCTAATGATAATAACATATATCATTTAATTTATGAATAATTCAGGTTAAAAGGTTAAATTACTACGTGGCTTATAAAAAAATTAATCGTTTACGTTATAATATTATTAAAAAAAAATACTTCATTGTTTAAAAATAAAATCTATTTTTGCAAAAAAATTTATTAAATAAATAATTATAAAAAAAAAGATTTATATGCTACGACCTGTTAATATTTTTTCCGGAAGAGCAACTAAATACTTAGCCGAAAAAATTGTTGTTAATTATGGTAAAGAGTTGGGAAAAATAAAACTTGCTGCTTTTAGTGACGGCGAATTCCAACCATATTTTGAAGAAACTATAAGAGGCAATGAAATTTTTATCATTCAATCTACTTTTTCGCCAACAGATAATCTTTTTGAACTTTTATTAATGATTGATGCAGCTAAAAGAGCTTCTGCAAGAAGGATTGTTGCAATTATCCCTTACTTTGGATTTGCCAGACAAGACAGAAAAGACAAGCCAAGAACATCTATAGGAGCAAAACTAATGGCAAATTTATTAACTGCCGCAGGAGTTGACAGAGTTGTAACAATAGATTTGCATGCAGACCAAATTCAGGGATTTTTTGATATTCCTGTTGACCATTTATATGCTTCATCTGTTTTTATTCCATATCTTGAAGAGTTAAATTTACCAAATCTTACTATAGCTTCACCTGATACAGGAGGAACAAAAAGAGCTGCTGCATATTCCAGATTTCTTAATACAGACCTTGTAATCTGTTTTAAACAAAGGAAAGAAGCAAACTCAATTGATAAAATGACTCTTATTGGTGATGTTAAAGGAAGAGATATTATTCTTATAGATGATATCGTTGATACAGCAGGAACAATTACAAAAGCTGCTGATATTATGTTAAAAGAAGGAGCTACAAGTGTAAGAGCAGTATGTACTCATCCTGTATTATCAGGTAATGCTTATGAAAAAATTGAAAATTCAAACATAGAAGAACTTATTGTATCTGATACTATTCCTCTTAAAAAAGAAATCAGTAAAATAAAAGTTCTTTCTACCGCTCCTTTACTTGCAGATGTAATTGACAGAATACATAATTTTGAATCAATAAGCACACATTTTAAATTTAATCCTTTAATATAATAATTATTAATAAAAAAATAAAATTCAAGTAATTAAAAATAAACTAATTTAAAAATATAAAAAATATGAAAACAGTATCTATTAGCGGTTCTTTAAGAGAGAACGTAGGGAAAAAAGATGCAAAAACGAACAGAAGACAGGGAAAAATACCTTGTGTATTATATGGTGGAGAAAAACAAATACATTTTACCATTGATGAAATAGGTTTTAATAAACTTATTTATACTCCCGAGGTCTTCATCATAAAAATAAATATTAATAATAAAGAATATGAAAGCATTATTCAGGAAATGCAGTTTCATCCTGTATCTGATAAGGTTATTCATGTTGACTTTTTAGAAATAATTCCTAATAAACCAATAACAATAAAAATTCCTGTTAAGGTAGAAGGAAACTCTATAGGCGTAATAAAAGGAGGCGTGTTATCTTTTAAAATCAGAAAACTAAATATAAAAGCTTTAAAAGAAAATTTACCGGAAAATGTTATTATAAATATTGACAAATTAGATATAGGGGACTCAATCAGGGTATCAGATATTGATATAAAAGATGTTCAGACATTAGATATTCATAATGCTGTCATTGTTGGAGTAAGAACAGCTAGAGCAGTAGTTGAAGAAAAAGTCAGTGAAGAAGAAGGTGAAGGTGAAGGTGAAGGTAAAGAAACTACTGAAGAAACTAAAGAAGGAGAAGGAAAAGAAAAAGGAAAAGATGAAAAAGATGAAAAAGGTGGAAAAACTGAAAGTGCTCCTGAAAAACAGCATGAAAAAAATATTAAAAGATAAAGTAACCCACGACTTAAGTCGTGGGTTACTTTATCTTTAAATTTTTAATTTTTAATTTAAATTGAAATATTTAATTATAGGTTTAGGAAATACAGGAGCAGAATATGCTAATACGCGACATAATATCGGTTTTGTTATATTAGACGCTCTTGCAAAAGATAGAGGAATTACCTTTTCTGCTAAAAGATATGCCAATGTTTCAAAATTCAAATATAAAGGGCGCCTTTTTGTTTTAGCAAAGCCAACTACTTATATAAATTTAAGCGGTAAAGCTGTTAACTATTGGATAAAAAAAGAAAAAGTG
>CAZZDX010000278.1:0-4221 GCA_964653185.1 uncultured Bacteroidales bacterium | reverse complement strand
TAATGAAGAATTACTGTTTATTTTATTTTCTGTAATATCATTAATATCTTCATATTGAATGTTTATAACATCAACAACAGTAGTTGAATTTAGAGATTTAGAGCCATCATCACAATAAATTGTAAAATAAATGACATTATTTCCCTGAAAAATATAAAAATATTCTACTGTTATTGTTATCTCTGTTCCATTTTGCCAGAAAACCCAAACAACAAGCACTGTATTTGAATCAAGAACAGTAAAACTATTAATATATGCACTGTCAATAGGAATTATATAATCAATAATACAGGAATCAACAGGGTTAGTTGTAATGGTATCAACAGGTATTGTATCAGTGTTTACAGGATTTATAATAGTATCATTATTATCAGCAATGATTATATTTCCACAATAAGTATCAGAACAAAGAGTATCATTAGACACTATGTTATAAACAGTCAGACAAACCTGATAAACGCCACTATCAGCATAAGTATGAAACTGGTCAGTATTATTGTCTGTTGACACATTTCCATCGCCATAATCCCAGAGCCATGTATTTTGGTCTCCTGGTTGATTATTTGCATAAAAATGATACTCAAGAGTATTAACAGGATAATAATCAAAGTCAGCAATACAATTAACAGTAGTAGTATCTATATTACCATTACCTATTGTTATATATTCACAGTAAGTATCCGAGCAAAGAGTATCATTAGACACTATATTATAAACAGTCAGACAAACCTGATAAACGCCGCTATCAGCATAAGTATGAAATGGGTCTATATTATTATCTGTTGATACATTTCCATCGCCAAAATCCCAAACCCATGTATTTTGATCGCCTCCTTGATTATTTGCATAAAAGTGATAATCATAAGTATTAACAGGATAATAATAAAAGTCAGCAATACAATTGGCAGTAGTAGTATCTACATTCCCTGCTGTTATATTTCCACAATAAGTATCAGAACAAAGAGTATCATTAGACACTATGTTATAAACAGTCAGACAAACCTGATAAACGCCACTATCAGCATAAGTATGAAACTGGTCAGTATTATTGTCTGTTGACACATTTCCATCGCCATAATCCCAGAGCCATGTATTTTGGTCTCCTGGTTGATTATTTGCATAAAAATGATACTCAAGAGTATTAACAGGATAATAATCAAAGTCAGCAATGCAGCTATCTATTTGAGCAAAAATTGTTCCTGATATAATTACTGCAACGAATAAAGTTAAAATTTTCTTTTTCATGATTTTAAAATTTAAGTTAGACATTTAATTAATTAATTATTTATATAAATTTAAAAAAATATATTTTGTGTGTTAAGTTTGTGTTAAGGCGGGTGATTACAATCTTCTTGTCCCGTGAAATCCGATGAAGTCGGATATTTCGCAGTGGTCTTTTTATAACCATCAGCATTTTGAAAAGGAAAAGTAAATATTTTTAAAAATAGAGTCATAATAAAAATTTTAAGAATTCATTTTATAGACCCAAAAAATATTCAAATGGTTGCATATTAATAAAAAAAAAATTAAAAAACATACCTTATTCCAAGTTTTAGTCCAAAGGAATAATGCTTTCTATATATTTCATAATTTTTATTAAACATTGAACCGACAGTATGTCTATAGTATGGTTCAGCAAATAAATTAATTTTAGTATTAAGGTTATAGCTAATTCCAAAAGCAAACAATAAAGTAAAATTAGTTTTTAAGAAAGGCAAACTGTTTTTATCAAAATCAGTAATAGCAGTATTATCAATTAAAGAAATTGTTTTCCCTTTAGCATTTAATAGAAAACCTGTAATTAATCCACCTTTTAATGAATATGTAATTTTTTTTCTTTTGAATTCATATCCAAAAATAACAGGAATTTCCAAATAAGTATATTTGTTTAGAATTGTAACAGGAGTTTTGGTTAAATTAGAATCATATTCTGTAATCAAAGTAGAATCAACAATTACATCAATCCAAGTAGAATCAATGATAGGTATAGAATCATTAAATCCAATAGTATCAAGATTATAATATCCGCTATGGTTATAATCATAATATGATGTTGAATCAATATCAATATTTATATTTTCTGCTTTAAAATTATCACCTAAATTAGTATATGATATTCCTGTTTGGAATAAAAAATTCTTAAATGAATAATTTATATTCACACCAAAAGAATAAGACAATGCAGGAGATTCGGCATTTTTTACTAAATTAACATAATTTGTATTTTCAGATAATTGGCAAGACAAAATACTTTTATTATATAAAGGAGAGAAATAAATATCCATTGACCATTTAGTAGTTTCAATGATTATATATTCGCCCAATGCATTTTTGCATATTGTATCTTTATATGCTTCAATATTTACTATGTCTTTTTCTTTTAAAATATTTTTATTATTCTGCTCTTCTGAATTTGCTATTATAGGAGGGGTTTCATCATTTTTTTTAGAAATAGGAACATCTGATTTGTTTGATTTATCTATATTTTCATCCTGTGTTTTGTTGTCTGTTTTCTGATTGTTTACTTCTTGTTCTTTTGAATTTATATTATTTACTATTTTATTTATTTGTTCTTTGGAATCCACACTTTTTTTTGCTTTTGTGATATTTTTTGATTGTTGAAAATCTGTTACACTTGGCTTATTATTGTTTTCGCCATTATTAATATTAGATGAATTATCTATAATATTTTTATCTATTGTTGTATTTTTAGAAATATCTGTCTTTTTATTAGTATTATTTTTTTGTAAGTTATTATTGTCTGTTTTATTTTTTTTAAATTGTCTATTATTATTATGCCTTAAATGTTCATTATTTATTGTATTTTTTTTGTCAGAAATGTTGGATTTAACAGTATTAAGTTGTTGCTTTTTTGGGGATATTTTATTTTTTAGTTCAATATTTTTATTTACATTATTAATGTTCTTATTTTGTGTAATAATATTTTTTTTAAAAGATTTATCTTCTTTATTAGTAAATATATCTGTAAATAAAATTAGCCCGGTTATAGATGACGCAATTAATAGAAGATAATAGAAATTAAAATTAGAAATATTAAAAGAGAAAAAATGTTTTAGCCATAATTTGAATTGTATATTACTCCAAATTTTTGGTCCTGGCTTAACTTTATAGTTTGTAAAAAAATCTTTAAAAAATTTATTAAAATTTTTTATCCATAATTTTTTCTGAACACTATTAAAAATTTCAGGGTCTGTTTCAACCTTAAAACCATCAAAAGTTTTTTTAAATATATCTTCAATATTTTTTGAATCTTTAAGCATAAAAATTTTTTATTTTTTCACAAGTCATTAGTATTAATGATATCTGATAATTTTTTTTGTATTATTTTTCTTGCCCTTGAATATTGTGATTTAGATGTACTTACTTCAATATTTAACATTTCTGCAATTTCTTTATGTTTATATCCTTCAATTGCATATAAATTAAAAATTATTCTATATCCGTCAGGTAATTCATTAATAATTGCTAATATTTTTTCTTCAGAAAATTTATAATGATTATAATTATTAATTGTATATTCATTAGAATCAATTTCATTTATATTATCAATATCAATATTTTTATAATATTTTAAATTTTGATGATAATATGTTATTGCTGTATTAGTAACAATGTGTTTCATCCATCCTTCAAATGAACCTTTTTTTGAATATTGATTAATTTTAAAATATATTTTAACTAAACTTTGTTGTAAAACATCCTCTGCTTCAGTACGATTATGTGCATAACGCATACATATACCAAGCAAAGTAGGCGCATATTTATCAAATAACGCTTTTTGTGCTTTCTTATCATTTTTTATACATCCATGGATTATGGCTCCTTCATTTAACATAATGCTTCTCTGTTTTTATATATCCATGAAATTATGACTTCTTTACTAATATTTAGACAAAAATAATTATTAAAAGGTTGCATCAAAAGTTTATATTAATTTGCATCAGGTAAGAGATGGTGAGGTCAGTATTGTTAACATAATTAGGATTTGTATTGTATTTTTTTGCTAAATGGAAAAAAATTACTATGAATTTCCAAAGATACGAATATTTTTTAAAAAGTCAAGAGTTTTTTTATAAAAAAAACCGGGAAATAACAAACAATTGATAAATCCCGGTTTTAATTAATATCAACTTTTCCAAAGTTTAAAACTTTGGAAAAGTTTCTAAATAAAAAAACCGGGAAATAATCAAACAATTGATA
>CAZZDX010000277.1:0-4249 GCA_964653185.1 uncultured Bacteroidales bacterium | reverse complement strand
TTGTTTTTACAATTATTTCTGTATTGAGATTTTATTTTAAAAATAATTGTCTTAGAAATATAATCATCTTGCTTTATATTATCAGGCATTTTAAAATATCTGTATATGTCTTTTGTTTTTAACAAAGAACTATTTTGAGCAATGCTTATATGAAAACCTGTTAATATGACAGAGAGGATAAAAATTTTGAATAAAACATTCATTTTTCTTTTAATTTGGTGTTTAATTTTATTTAACATAATTATATAATTTTTTTAAAAAATAGTTAAAAAAAATAAAATGTACATTTTAGGACAAAGGTAAATAATTTTTAAAGGATTTCCAAATTTTTTTACATAAAATGAATAAAAATTATTGATTAGATAAATAATTATAGGCATTGTTAATTAGGTATAGCTTATTATTGTTAAAAAATTGAAAAAATTATAATGATTGAAATAATTGTAATAATTATTTTTTTACAAACTATTAAGTCATAATTTTCCTAATTATTTCAAACATAACCCCTAATTATAGTTCAGAATAGTTTGGAATATTTTCAATAAAACGATAGCTTTTGTTTGAATAATCAATAATACAGCAATAATGTGTTATACCATTTGTAACTATAAGATAATCAACCTTTAAAGACATATTATATCTTGCTATCTGGTCAAAAGTATGTTGAGTTATATTAATATTTGTGGCTTTACATTCAACAATAATTTTTGGTCTTGGCAAGTTATCATACACAACAATATCAGATCTTTTGGCTAATTTATTATATTTTAGACATTGTTCAATTACAATTAAAGATTCAGGAACACTTTTTTCATTTATAAGATACATTATAAAATTTTGTCTTACCCATTCTTCCGGTGTTAAAGCAACATATTTTTTTCTTATTTTGTCAAAGATTTCATATTTTTCACCTTTTTGTCTTATTTTAAACTTGTATTCAGGTAAATTTAATCTTTGCATATTGTTTAAATTTAAGAACAATATTAATAAATTATTTAATCTTAATATTGCTTTTATCATTATTTTACTTATTTTTTAGTAATTTTGCAAAATTATGTTTATTAACAATTTATATTTATGAAGACAAAACAGGAAATTGTAAAAAACTGGCTTCCACGATATACTGGTGTGCCTCTTAATGAATTTGGAAAATATATTATTTTAACAAATTTTAATCATTATGTATATTTATTTTCAGAAAGGTATCGTGTTCCTGTAAAAGGGCTTGATAAATCTATGCCAAATGCAACATACAAAGATATTACAATTATTAATTTTGGTATGGGAAGTGCAAATGCCGTAACAATAATGGATTTATTAAGTGCTATTTCTCCAAAGGCATGTTTGTTTCTCGGTAAATGCGGAGGGCTTAAAAAGAAAAATAAATTAGGTGATTTAATACTTCCAATTGCTGCTATAAGAGGAGATGTTATTCTAACTGATTATATCCCTAACGAAGTCCCTTCGCTTCCTGCTTTTAACCTTCAAAAAGCAGTATCAACAACAATAAGGAATCATGAAAAAGATTACTGGACAGGCACTATTTACTCTACAAACAGACGAGTATGGGAACATGATGAAGAATTTAAAAACCATCTTATAAAAACAAGATCTATGGCAATAGATATGGAAACAGCCAGTTTGTTTACTGTTGGCTTTGCAAATGAGATACCAACAGGAGCATTACTGCTCGTTTCAGACCAGCCAATGATATCATCAGGAGTTAAAACAGAAAAAAGTGATAAATATATTTCCAAAGAATTTGTTGAAGAACATCTTAAAATTGGTATAGATTCTTTAAAGGAACTAATTAATAATGGTTTAACCGTTAAACATCTTATATTTTAAATTAATATCAAACATAACCAATAATTAATTGTCATTAAATAGTCAATAAGCAACTAAATGACAGTAAAGCCAAATGACCATAAATGACAGTGAGCGAAGCGAACAAATGACGGCGAAGCCAAATGAGCATGAAAAGTATAACTTCTAATTAAGAGCATTATGGATTTTAAACAAATTATTGCTGACCTTAAAAAAAAGGTTTATTACTCTGTTTATTTGCTTATGGGCGAAGAACCTTACTATATTGATGAGATATCAAATTTTATTGAAAAAAATGTTCTTACAGATACAGAAAAGGAATTTAATCAAACTATACTTTATGGTAAAGACACTGATGTTATAACTATTATAAGCAATGCCAAACGATTTCCAATGATGGCAAATTATCAGGTTGTTATAGTTAAAGAAGCACAGAACATTAAAGATCTTTTTGATGACAAAAATCTTATACATTATATTAAAAATCCTTTGGAATCAACAATACTTGTCTTATGCTATAAATATAAAAAATATGACAAAAGAAGAGTTTTTGCAAAAGCTATATCTGCATCGAAAAAAGGAATATTATTTGAGTCAAAAAAACTCTATGATAATCAAATACCAACTTGGATTTCAAATTTTTTAAAACAAAAAGAATACTCAATATCTCCAAAAGCAGTTATGTTATTAGCAGAATATCTTGGGACAGACCTTAGTAAAATAGCAAACGAGATAGGCAAATTAATTATAAATATTCCTAAAAATTTAGAAATAACACCAGAACATATAGAAGAAAATATAGGAATAAGTAAAGATTTTAATTATTTTGAACTTCAAAAAGCTCTTGGCAAAAAAGATATTTTTAAAGCTAACCAAATTGTTAATTATTTTGCATCTAATCAAAAAGAACATCCTTTGGTTGTTACTATTCCGATTCTTTATACGTATTTTTCTAAAACTTTAATATATCATTGCCTTAATGATAAATCACGAAATAATGTAGCATCTGTTCTGTCTATAAATCCTTATTTTGTAATGGATTATCAGATAGCTGGCAGAAATTATAATATAAAAAAAATTATTACTATTATTTCATATCTTAGAGAATATGATTTGAAATCAAAAGGAGTTGGCAGTATTTCTACATCAAAAGGCGAATTACTTAAAGAGCTGGTATTCAAAATATTACATTAATAATATGTATCGTCTCAATAATGACTGGTAAATTATACAATATAAAATCCAAAACTCAAAATCCAAAATAAACCCCAAAACCTAAATCCCAAATAGTTATTGAGCGAAGCCGAAATAAAAAATTAAATGATTGCGAAAAAAAAATCATAATTTCGCATACCTTTGGGATTTTGAACTTGGGATTTATACCGTTGGATATTATCCTAGGGCATTTATTTTAATTAATACCATTACTTTTTGAGCGGATACAATAACATTTAGTATAATATGGTTGTTGAAGATATTGAAACACTGTAAACATTCCTGACAAGATGAAACTTGTGCTGTTAGGCAGTTGCCTGATCAGTATAGTTACTATTGTTCAATTGTGATATTAGGCATAATTGTTATATATAATTGAAATATATCAGTCCATTATAAAAATTATGAAATTTTAATTCTGACAGAGATTATTAAAAAAATTTTATAAATTAATTATCTATGATTTTTGTGTATGTTTGTAAATAAATTGTTAATACATCTATTAAAAACTAATTCGTATTTTTTATGAAAACAAAAATTTATTTTATTAAATATTCTCTTTTATTAATCATTATTATATCCATAAGTTTTTCTTCATATTCTTATAATTATAATATTAATGATTATACAGAACTTACAGTATCAAAAATAAAACCTAAATTAGTAAAACGTAAGACAAAAAGAAATTTTAACACTGCACTAAATTATATAGATAATTATGAATTTGATAAGGCATTACCTATCTTTCTTAAGCTATTAAAAAAAGACACTAATAATTTAAGTATTAATTTTTTTGTCGGCGTATGTTACTTGGAAACTAATACTTCGAAATCAATAGTTAAACCTTATTTTGAAAAATCCATTAAAAATACAGTGGCATTTTATAATGGAAAATACAGTGAAAAAAGAGCTCCTGCTTTTGCTTTTTATTATTTGGCACTCTTATATCTTAGAGATTATAAATTTGATGAAGCTATAAATAATTATTTAAAATTCAAATCCCTAATCCCTTCAGGAAACAAATATCTGACTAACAATGTAAACACTCAAATACAAAAATGCTACAATGCAAAAGCATTATTTAATAAGCCATCAAATGTAAATGTCAGCAAAATTTCTGATATAAACAGCACTTTTTCAGATTACGCAGCACAAATTACCAGTGATGGAACTGCAATATACTTCTCATCAAAAAGAAAAGGTATTG
>CAZZDX010000276.1:0-4259 GCA_964653185.1 uncultured Bacteroidales bacterium | reverse complement strand
CTTTTATTTGATATCCTGTTGGCAATTTAAAAATATTTTTATAAAAGTATAAAAAATTAAATATAATAATAATCAAGAGATTATTTTTTATTTGAAGCGGAGTTACAAACTCCGCTTAGCCAGGTCATTATTTTGGTCATTTTGCATTGGGTATTTGTCATTTTTTAGGTCAATTAGGTCAATTAGAAATTAGGTCAATTAATTAATATATGTTTAATGATACAAACAGTTATAAAATAATGAGCTGTGAACGGTTACTTTTTTTTATATCCCTTATATCCCCTATTTCCTTTATATACTTATTTCCTTATAACATCTTTTCCACACATTTTACCGAAGAATCTTATTTATTGATCTTTTGTTAGCGTTTCGTTGTTTCTATTCTGAATTTTCTTCATAATTTTCTTCATAGTTTTCATTTTCCGACAAATAATCTACTTCTGAATATTCATCTTCATATTTTTCTTTGATATTATCTTTCAAAATACCTTCATCATCATAATCTGAATCGTCCAGAATTATCTGCTTAGCATTTTTAACCGACATCCTTATCATGTAAATTTTTTCAAAAGTTTCGAATGGTAAAGCAGAAACAGTTTCTCCCTCTTTATTTTTAAACTTAATTAAGTGGTTGCTATACCCTTCGGGGAAAACTAACTTGATTTGTTTTTTTATCTCATTGCTAAGTTTATCGTAATCCTGAATTACTCTTAATTTATTATTTTTCATAATTTTTTGTCTTATTACCAGTTTAACAAATATGCAAATATAAGTGGTGCGACAATAGTAGCATCAGATTCTATAATAAATTTCGGGGTCTCAATATCAAGTTTTCCCCATGTTATTTTTTCGTTTGGAACAGCACCGGAATATGAGCCGTAACTGGTTGTTGAATCAGATATCTGACAGAAATAACTCCAAAATGGTGTGTTGGTTCTTTCTAAATCCTGACAAAGCATTGGAACAACACAAATAGGAAAATCACCAGCAATTCCACCACCTATTTGGAAAAATCCAATTTTGTTTTCTTTTGTGTTTTTGGTGTACCAGTCAGCAAGGAAAGTCATATATTCAATTCCCGATTTCATTGTTGATGCTTGCAATTCGCCTTTAATACAATATGAAGCAAAAATATTACCCATAGTAGAATCTTCCCATCCGGGGACAACAATTGGCAAATTTTTCTCTGCTGCTGCAAGCATCCAACTATTTTTAGGGTCTATTTCATAATATTGCTCTAATACGCCTGAAAGAAGCAATTTATACATAAATTCGTGAGGAAAATATCGTTTCCCTTCTTTTTCTGCATCTTTCCAAATTTTATAAATATGCTTTTGTAATCTTCTAAAAGCTTCTTCTTCCGGAATACAAGTATCTGTAACCCTGTTAAGACATTTTTCTAATAATTCCCATTCCTGTTTAGGAGATAAATAACGATATTCAGGCACTCTTTTATAATGTAAGTGAGCAACCAGATTCATAATATCTTCTTCTAAATTTGCTCCTGTGCAAGAAATAATCTGAACCTTATCTTGTCTGATAATTTCAGCCAGTGATTTTCCTAATTCTGCTGTGCTCATGGCACCTGCAAGGGTTATCATCATTTTATTACCTTGTTCTAATTGTTTTTCGTAGGCAATGGCTGCATCAACAAGATTTGCCGAATTAAAATGTTTGTAATGTTCAAGAATAAAATTACTGATAGGTCCTTTATTTTTCATTATATTTGAATTTATATGAAAGTAGTTTGTAATAAAGTTTTGATGTTAAAAAATTGGGGGCTTTATTATTTTCAAGAGGTGAAAGTTCAACAATATCAAATCCCTTCACATTTTTTTCTTTAAAAACTTTTTTAAGATAATTTATTGTAGTGTTCCAATCTAATCCGCCGGGTTCGGGTGTTCCTGTGGCAGGCATAATTGATGGGTCAAAAACATCTAAATCAATTGTGATATAAACATCATCAGTCATTAATTTAATTGAATTTTCCATCCAATCATTTTTTTGAAACATATTTTCTGCAAAAAAGCATTTTTCTTTATTTAGATATTGTTTTTCCTCAATATCCATACTACGAATACCAACTTGTATTAAGTTGGCATTTTTATTTGCATCATGCAAAGCACATGCATGATTGTATTTAGAACCGAGATAACTTGCACGTAAATCAGTATGTGCATCAAGTTGCAGAACTGTTATATTAGGATATTTTTTATAAAATGCTTTAATAATACCAATACTTATAGAATGTTCACCGCCCAAAAAAGTTAAAAACTTATTGGTTTTTAAAAGTTCTTTGGTTTTATTATAAACGGTCTCAAAAACAGCTTTGGGTGATGAATTTTCTGTGATTTCGGGTAAAATATGAATGCCTTTTTTATAAACTTCCGTATCTGTTTCAATGTCGTATAACTCCATATTTTCTGATGCCTCAATAAAAGCATCGAAAGCTTTATCTGCACCTTTTCCCCATGTGCTTGTGCCATCATAAGGTATTGACTGTAATAATACTGATGAAAAACTAAAATCAGCATATTTATTTTCTATTCCTGCAAAAATTTTCATAGATTATTTGTTGTATCCCAAAATTTTAAACATTTCCTGTGCAGATTGCTCTTCTCTATAAACATAATCAATAAAGTTACCTTTTTCATCCCTGTCAATAATCACATGTTTTGGCGATGGAATAAGGCAATGCTTTATCCCACCATAACCACTTATGGCATCCTGATAAGCTCCTGTATGAAAAAAACCAAGATACAGTGGTTCTTTGTCCTTACTAGAATATTTTGGCAATAATACTTCCTGGTTTAAATCTTCGGAATTATAATAGTCGGAATGGTCACAACTGATGCCTCCGATATTTACATGTTGATATTCATTGTGCCATTTATTTATTGGTAAAAGAATAAATTTTTCGTGATTTGACCATGCATCAGGAATGGTATTCATTAAACTGTTATTTATGATATACCACACTTCGGTATCGTTTTGCTGTTTTTGTTCTAATACTTTAAAAATAATTGCACTCGATTCTCCAACTGTATATTTGCCAAATTCTGTGTAGATATCAGGTTCATTTACATTTTCTTTTATACAGGCATCTTTAATATTTTTAATTATTTCGTTAATCATATATTCATAATCGTATTCAAACCCAAGATGATTACGTATAGGAAAACCACCTCCAAGATTAAAAGAGTCCAAATTTTTACTTTCTTTTTTAAGGTCAATATATAAATTTAGGGCTTTCTGGAATTCGCCCCAATAATATAGTGTGTCTCTAATGCCTGAATCTACAAAAAAATGAAGCATTTTGAATTCAAATTCATCATTGTTTTTAATGTTATTATTGAAAAAGTTTATCATCTCTGTATAGCGTATTCCATGTCGGGAAGTATAATATGCAGATTGAGCTTCTTCATTAACAGCCATCCGTAAACCAATTTTAATTTTCTGTTTGGTCTTTAATTTTTGAAGTAGGTAAAACTCTTCTACACTATCTAAAATAATGATTGAATTTTCAAATCCGATATCTTGAAGAAAAAATATTTTATTTATATATTCGTCTGTTTTATATCCGTTATGAAGGATAATTCTTTTTTTATCTATTTTTTTTTCTTCCAACAGATTTAGTATTAAATCAATATCAAAAGATGATGATGTTTCGAGATTTACATTCTGTTTTAATGCTTCACTAATTACATGATAAAAGTGATTGCATTTTGTACAATAACAAAAATGATATTTCCCTTTATAAACGTTATTTTTGATAGCACGATTAAATAAGTTCTTGGCTTTCTTAATTTGGTCTCCAATTTTTGGAAGATAAATAAATTTAAATGGTGTTCCGTACTTTTCAATCAAATATTTTAAGGATACTCCATGAAATGTAAGATAATTATCTCTTAAGTCAAAACCTTCCTGTGGAAAGTAATAACTCTGCTCTATTAAGTCAAAATATGTATTTTTCATTTACCTTAATTTATTTTTCTTTGTTAATTTTTCAATTTTGCAAGGTGTCTTTTACAATGAACGTCAACGGCAGTTTGTATATACCTTAAATGGTTAAAATTTTAACTTTTTTTTTCTTATTTACTCTCCCCAACCCTCTCTACGAGTAGAGAGGGAGTATTTTGTAAAGTTAAAATTTTAACCGCTTGAAGTATAAAAATCCAAAATTATTAAATTTTTTATAAAAACATTCACTATTATCCGACTAAAATTGAAAAACAAATTTTTTAAATCATAAACAACTG
>CAZZDX010000275.1:0-4290 GCA_964653185.1 uncultured Bacteroidales bacterium | reverse complement strand
TTGAAAGAATATACTCTAAAAAAGCATTAAAAATGTCCTTTATACCAAAAATTAACATTAGCAGTTACTTTAATGATTCTGTCTTTGCCTTTTTTTATTACAAATTGTGGAAAAGATGATGATAGTGAAGAAGAAAATCCGCCATCATCATTTTATACAACAGCTACTATTAGTCATGCTGGTTTTGACTTTTCTGCAGGCATTTCTGATACAGTAAACTGGCAAAATAATGATGGCGAAACTATTAGCTGGCAACCTGATGGTGGAACCAATTCTAATTATCCAAATAATGACAAATATATCTGGTTTAGGAATGATGTAGTAGATACAGTAACATATAAAAATCAAACAAAAGATATGGGCGTCGTTGAAATGGCTACAATTACCAGTGTTCCTACACAATGGGATACAACACCTTATATAGATCCTTTG
The DNA here is from genome assembly GCA_964653185.1 of uncultured Bacteroidales bacterium. Lineage (GTDB taxonomy): Bacteria > Bacteroidota > Bacteroidia > Bacteroidales > CAZZDX01 > CAZZDX01. Next base: position 3,858 of record CAZZDX010000275.1, on the reverse strand, counting down.
TTAATAGGACATGTAATTGTTGCAAAATGTTTTGATGGATATGTAAAATTTGAAGTCCTTTCTGCTGACACAAGTAATATTTGGCCAGCTCAAATTAAATATTATTTTTCAGCAACATCTACATTTGACCATTAAAATATTTTTTGCTATTATAAATGTAAAGATTGGTAATTTTAGTAAGCTCTGTATTTTGTGGCAGAACCTCAAAATTTAAAATTCCATGTTATAGAAGGCAAAATAGAGAACAAAGAGACCTGTTTGGCTTTGGTTTCCAAGTGATATTCATTCAAATTGCCTGTTGTAGTAAAATATATATAATAAGGATTATATCTGTTATATAAATTATATATAGAAAAATTCAGAGTAGATTCAAATTGTTTGTTTTTTTTAACAGTATAAGTTGCAGAGACATCCATTCTGTGATAAGCAGGCATTCTAAAAGCATTTTTTTCGCCATATTCATTAACAACATTATCTTCAATAAAATATCTCGCAATGGGTAGTGTCATTGCATTTCCTGTTGCATAGACCCATAAAGCGGAAAAAATCCATTTTTTATTTAGTTCATAAGATACAACAACAGATACATCATGTCGTCTGTCATATTTAGCATAAAATTCTTTGCCTTGATTTATTTCAGGAAAAATTTTTGTTGTTTTTGAGAGAGTATAACCAATCCAACCTGTTATTTTGCCTGTTTCCTTTTTAATAAAAAGTTCTGTTCCGTAAGAAGTTCCATCTCCAAAAGTAAAGCTATTGTCAATGTTATCTTTTATAGTTTCTTCAGCCATAGCATCTTCTTTAAATTCAATTTGATTTTTCATTTCTTTATAATATATTTCCAAAGAAGATTCAAACATATTTTTTTTAAAGTTTCTGAAATATCCTATTGAGTATTGCGTTCCAAACTGAGGTTTTACAACAGAAGAACTTGGCATCCATATATCTGTTGGCAAAGACACAGCAGACATAGAAGCTAAGTGAATATACTGATAATTTTGCATCCAGGAAGCTTTTATTGATGACAGATTGTTTATGCTATATCTTAAAGATAATCTCGGTTCTATATTATTATAGGTCTTTACATTTTTATTTTTTTTGTAATGTATGGTATCAGAAATTTCTCCTAATTCATCTTTTATATATCTGTCAAAAGGACCAATTTGTTGAAAACAGGTATATCTCAGACCTGCATTAATTTTTATTTTAGCAGAAACATCAAAATTATCATTTATGTATAATGCTGCATCATTAGAATATAATTCTACAGGATTACCAAGGTCTAATTCAGTATCGCCTGTTTTTCCTGTAACATTGCTAGGAACAAAGGTGTGAAAGATATAAATTCCTCCAAATTTTATATTATGTTTTACAGAAGGAAAATAATTAAAGTCCAGTTTAGCATTCCAATCTCTAACGCCTGAGTATAACTTAAAGTCGTATTCATTTTCAGTAGCACCAAAATTAAATTTATAATCATTAAAAATAACAGAAGTATTAAGGAATAATTTACTGTTAAACAGATGGTTCCATCGCAAAGAAGCTGTTGCATTGCCCCAGTCAATAGAATTATCAAACTGATCTTCTTTTTGGTTAAAGTTAAATACATCTCTTCCAAAATAACCACTTAAAAATATACGGTCTTTGTCAGAGAATGTATAGTTAACCTTTGTATTAAGGTCATAGAAGTAATATCCGGAACCTTTAAAAGGAGATGTTTTTTTAATAAATGGCTTTATCAAAATATCAATATAAGTTCTTCGTGCTGAGATGATAAAAGAGCTTGTATCTTTTTTTATTGGACCTTGAACAGTAAGCCGTGAAGATATTAGTCCAATTCCGCCGTCAACCTCATATTTTCTATTATTTCCTTCTTTCATAGAAATATCAAGGACAGAAGATAATCTGCCACCATAATTGGCAGGTATTCCACCTTTTATTAAGTTTATATTTTTAATAGCATCAGCATTAAAGACAGAGAAGAAGCCAAAGAGATGAGAAGCATTATAAACAACAGCTTCATCTAAAAGGATTAGATTTTGGTCAGGTCCTCCTCCACGGACATAGATTTCAGAAGTGCCTTCTCCTGAAGATTGAACTCCCGGACTTAATTGAATTGTTTTTAAAATATCAACTTCACCTAAAAAAGCAGGCAACTCTTTTATCTTTTTTACAGGCAATTGAAAAGTTCCCATTTCTGTACTTTGAATATTTTTATCACTTCTTTCCCCTTTAATAACAACTTCTTCGGTAGTGATAATATTTTCTTTGAGTGATACATTAATTTTTAGATTTTTGTTAAGATTAATTTTTTTTATATAATTATTATATCCAATAAAAGAGACAACAAAATTATAATTATCCTGTTTTAAAGTGAGTGAATAAAAGCCATATTGATTTGTTGTTGTGCCTTTTAGAGATTCTTTAATATAAACATTTGCTCCTATCAATGATTCTCCTGATGATGCATCTTTTACATAACCGCTAATAGTATATTTTTTTTGCGCAGATATTGTAGATATAAAAAATACATTCAGAACTATTATTAAAAAAAAATAAGGAAACAATATTTTTTTTAGCATGTATAGAGTTTAGTTAGTGCTTGTTCATAAAGTCCAAACTTATCAGTCGGGCGCCTGACGCATGATAAAAAATAAAAATAACAAATCACAATAATCAAATTACATCAGGCAACCATGTTCGGCTACTGACGAATGCCTGACCAATGACCAAAATTCCAATGTTTTAAACTGGTATGTTTATTTTGATGTATTTATTATAAATATTTTTCCTGCAAAAATTAAGTTTTTTTTAATAAGGTAATAAGGTTGAAAAACTGACAGGATTTGCATTTTTCTACTAAGGTCTAAAATCTTTAAAATAAGGTTTTTAAAACCTTATCATAAAAAAATAACCTTAGTAGAAATATTGAATACGCTATAAAAATAACCTTATTACCTTATTTCGTATATACAAAACTTGCAGGAAATTTTTGATGAATTATCCTACAAAATTAACACACAAGTTTTAAACTGTTTTGGTCATTCTGTAATTGGATTTTGAGATTTATTTACTCACAATATTATTTATTTTTTAAAGGTGTTCGTGAGATCGCTCCCGATAAATGCGGGATTTACAATTCGCTAAGTTGTTTTTTGGAATTTGCTATTTGGTGCTTTCAATTAAAAAATATGTCCCATTTTCTCCTGTTTTGTCTTTAAATAATCCCTGTTATATTTATTTGGCTTAATAACAATAGGAATATTTTCTACAATTTCTAATCCGTATCCTGTTAGTCCTGCTCTTTTTGTAGGGTTATTAGTTATAAGTTTTATTTTTGTTATACCTAAGTCCCTTAATATCTGTGCTCCTATTCCATAATCTCTTTCATCAGGTCTGAATCCCAGTTCAATGTTAGCTTCAATAGTATCTCTGCCTTGCTCCTGCAACTTATACGCTTTTAATTTGTTAAGCAATCCAATACCTCTGCCTTCTTGATTCATATATAAAACAATGCCTTTTCCTTGCTTTTCAATCATTTGCATTGCAGTATGTAATTGTTTTCCGCAATCACATCTGAGAGAAGCAAAAGTATCGCCTGTCAAACATTCGGAATGGACTCTGACAAGGACAGGTTCGTCTTGCTTCCATTCACCTTTAACCAATGCAAGTTGCAGTAAATTATCAGTTATTTGTCTGTAAGCAATCAATTTAAAGATTCCCCAATCTGTTGGTAAAGAGACAGTTACTTCTCTTTTTATCAAGCTTTCATTTTTTATACGATAAGCTATTAAATTTTCTATTGATATTATTTTTAAATCAAAATGCTCTGCAATTTTAAAAAGGTCTGGTAGACGT
>CAZZDX010000274.1:0-4292 GCA_964653185.1 uncultured Bacteroidales bacterium | reverse complement strand
TTTTGAGCAAAATATTAATAAAAGCAGAGGTTTTTAGACAAACTGCCGTCAGAACGTCTAAAAACCAATAAAAAAGTAAAATAAAATTGATTGTAAAAAATATAACTCATTGAGTATCAATATAATCAGGCGACAGCCTGAATGTTTTTATAAAAAATTTAATAATTTTGGGTCTTTATACAAACTGCCGTTATGGGCAATTGAAAAAAACTGAGTTGGAATTTTAGAACGGGATATTAAAATAGTATCTTTGTAGATTAAGAAAAATTATTTATGAGTAGAAAAATAAAATATACAGAAGAGTTTGAAAAAGCACTCAATAAATTTGTTGAAGAACTGAAAAAGTATATTTCAACAGAAACAGGGGAATGGACAATTAAAGGATTTATTGACATTTATAAAAATATTTACACTATTTCATCTGACACAAAAATTGTTTCCAAAATTCTCGAAATTCACATATTCCCTGAGATTTTAAGATTTGCAGAAAAATCAGGATATAAAATAGTATTGGCTGAACAACAAAATTATTATCCTGACCTAACATTTGTACACAAAGACGATGATAATATAAAATTTGCTCTTGATTTAAAAACAACATTTCGTAGAAATAATAAATCAGCAGGATTTACTCTTGGTAGTCATGGTGCTTACTTCAAAGAAAGAGATAAAAAGAAAAACATTCAATTTCCATACAATCAATATACTGGACATTATTGCTTAGGTATTATTTATACACGGGTAGATTTTGAAGATGGCTTATCTGAAACTGAAATTTATCAAGTAAATGAAATAAAGGAACAATATGGAAATGTTCAAGACCCTATTGGAGAAAGGCAAGTAACAAAAATCGATAATCTTAAATCCATCACATCAGTAATTAAAGATTTTGATTTTTTCGCTGCACCAAAATGGAAAATCGCAAGTGACAGTCAAGGCTCAGGTAATACGGCAAATATTGGTTCAATCAAAGACATTTCTGATTTGAAAACAGGAAATGGAGTATTTAGCAAACTTGGAGAAAAGTGGTTTGATGAATATTGGATGAACTATGGAAACGCTACAATGTTGAAAGATGGTAAAACAATCAAAATAACAAATATATGGGATTTTCTTGAATTCAAAGGAAGAACAGATTTGATAGATAAAGTTGTAGCAAAAGGAGCAAAAAGGAGGATAAAGAAATGAAAATATTTGTACCACCAATAAAATCACAAGGGATAAAAACAAAACTTGTTGAATGGATTTCAAGTAATGTTGAAAATATAGATTACGATAATTGGATTGAACCATTTATGGGAACAGGTGTTGTTGCATTTAATATAAGACCGAAAAAAGCAATCTTGTGTGATAGTAACCCTCATTTGATAAGGTTTTATAACGCAATTAAAAATAAAGAAATAACAAGTGGAATTGTTCGTAAATATCTGACAGACGAAGGACAAAAACTATTAAGTTCAAATGGTGAGTATTATTATGAAGTAAGAAATAGATTTAATGAAAATGGTAATTCACTTGATTTTATGTTTTTAAGTCGTTCCTGTTTTAATGGAATGATGCGATTCAATAGAAAAGGCGGTTTTAATGTTCCTTTTTGTAAAAACCCTAATCGTTTTGCACAAGCATTGGTTACAAAAATAACCAATCAAGTGGAAAATATTTCGCAAATTATTCAATATGGAGATTACACATTCAAAAATCAAGATTTTCAAGTTACTTTGAAAGAAATAAATACAACTGATTTAGTTTATTCAGACCCACCATATATTGGAAGACACGTTGATTATTTTGACTCTTGGTCAGAAAATGAAGAAAAAATATTACAAGATGGATTAAAAAATTCGGGAGCAAAATTTATTCTTTCAACTTGGTTAAGTAATAAATACAGAACAAATGATTACATCTTTAAAATTTGGAAAGAATGTAATGTAGCAACAAAAGAGCATTTTTATCACGTTGGAGGTAAAGAGATTAATAGAAATGCAGTTTATGAAGCATTACTATCAAATGTAGAATTAAATAATAGTATTTCAAATAGTGAAATGAAATCACGTATTGAAATGAATAAATCTCAATTGACAACAGGAGAAAATAAATACGAAATTCCAGAACAATTAACATTAGCAATGGAAGAACAAAAGCGGCTAACAAAGGCTATACGTAATGCGGGTTTGGTCGTAAATTGAGAGATTATGCAAGTAAAGAAAATTAATAGTAAATTGAAAATGAGGTGTTTTAAAATGCCAAATGTACCATATTCAAAACGTTATGGGCAAGTTAAAGAAACAGCATAACACTAAAACAAGAAAGCTTACAAAAAGATATTTTTACAGTTCTTGAATAGCATTTAATAATAAGTGGAGACCAGAAACCACTCAAAAAAAACGGGGCGTAACCGAAAAGCCAAATGATTAGGAAAATAAAAAATTATATTATGAAAACTAAAAATTTACTTATAGCATTTTTATTAGTAGTTGTATTTGCTTTAAATATTGATGCGCAACAAATTCCAAATGGTGGATTTGAAAATTGGTCAATGACAACAACTACTGATTTAGACGGATTTTTCACTAGTAATATGATGATAACTCCTGATAGTGGAAATGTTACACAAGTTACAGATTCGTATCATGCTTCTTTTGCCGCAAAATTAGAAACTGTTCTTTCGGGCACCGATACTGTCGCAGGAATGATTTTTCTTGGCACACCTAGCAGTGAGGGACTTAGCGGCGGAATACCTTTTACAGAAACACCCGATTCAATTTCTTTATATGCTAAATATGATATTCAGCCAAACGATACAGCTTACTTTATTGTAGCATTTAAAAAGAATGCAATTATTGTTCAGCAATCTGTAATCATTTTTACCGGAACACAATCTACTTACATACGTTTTTCTGTCCCTACAAATCTTAGTATATTAAATCCTCCGGACAGTATGGTAGCTATTATAACATCTTCAAAAATGGATCCGCCTCAAATTGTTGGTAGTACGCTTACTATTGATAGTATAACTTTTTTAAATTCCACACAACAATTTCCTAACAATGATTTTGAAAATTGGACTACAAATTATAGCTGCATAAATCCTGATTCTTGGTCGTCGTTTAACAATTTTAGTAGTTATGGTATTCCTGAATTATCTTTTAAAACTACTGATGCCTATACTGGAAATTTTGCATTAAGATTAATAAGCGATACAGCTACTGTTCCACCACCTTTAGGAACAAACACATTAGATACTTTGGCTGGTTATGTTTTTCTTGGAGATCCTAATATGGACAATACAGGTATTCCATATACTGATAGTCCTGTATCTATCGAAGCTTATGTAAAAGGAACTATTGTTGGAGGTGAGGCATATATAATGGCTACGCTTAGCAGGTGGAATGATATTACTCAAGTAAGAGATGAAGTTGCATTTGCTATGTATTATACTACTAGTTCAATTGCAAATTATACACTGATAACAATACCTTTTAATTATAGCTTGTCGGTTGATCCAGATACTTTAGATATAAGAATTATGGCAGGTAATATAGGACCAGGAGGCTTTATAGTGCCAGGAAATGAATTTTTTGTAGATGATCTTTCTTTTACTTTGCCTGTTGATGTAAAAGAGATGAACAAGGATAAATTTAATATTAGTATTTTTCCTAATCCCACATTTGATAAAATTACTGTTTGTAGTTTAGAAAAAGTTAATGCAATTGAAATATACAATATGCTTGGCGAAAAAGTTTACACAAAAAATAAATTAATACAACAAACAACAAATGAAATAGACCTTTCTTCCTTTCAGAAAGGAATTTATTTTGTAGAAGTTAAGATAGGAACGAAATTCTATTTAGAGAAAATAATAAAACAGTAATAACATTTTACGATTTAGAAAAAATAAACCAGTCCATAACAAGGGCTCAAAAATAAGCGTGCGAAAGTGCTAATATGAAATAAATTAATAGAAGTCCCCTTAAATAAACGATATAGTAAATTTGAAAATTGGTGCGTTGAAAAGCCCGCCAATTTTTAGCCCAACCGTCAAAACGTCTAAAAACCAATAAAAAAGCAAAATAAAATTGATTGTAAAAAATACAAATTATTGATTATCAATATAATATGATATAATATAATATAATGTTGTATCGTCTCAATAATTACTGGTAAACCCCGTAGGAAATCTTTACAACCGGGTATAAAATCCAAAATAAACTCCAAAACCTAAATCCCATCAGGCAATTGCCTGATGAACTTGGGATTTATTTTAATTAATACCATTACTTTTTGAGAGGATA
>CAZZDX010000273.1:0-4293 GCA_964653185.1 uncultured Bacteroidales bacterium | reverse complement strand
GATTTATCGGCATGGCAGACAACTTCGGGAAAAGATTTGAATTCTGTTTCTATTGACCCAGGATATTTTTCAAATACTGATTTGCATATTTGTGAACCGGTTTTGAATAATGCTGGTTATCCTGTTTCTGAAATTTCTGACGATATTGATGGGCAAATCCGTGATGTAATAACTCCTGACATAGGAGCTGATGAGTTTATTACAACACTGGCAATAAACTGGCCTACCGATACTACTTTTTGCGGAACAGGAATATTAGATGCAGAAAATCCAGGTGCTACTTACAACTGGTCAACAAGTGCCACAACACAAACTATTGAAGTTTCATCATCAGGTCAATATTGGGTAGGAGTAACAAATGCCTGCGGAACAATAAGTGACACAATAAATGTTACAATTCTTTCAGAATTAATTGTTGATTTGGGTAATGACACAATTGTATGTGATGTCGGCTCAATAATTTTAGATGCAGGAAATTCAGGTTCTACATTTAACTGGTCAACAAGTGCAACAACCCAGACTATTAATGTTTCATCTTCAGGTACATATTGGGTTGAAGTAACAAATGGTAGTTGTTCGGGTTCAGACACAATAAATGTGTCATTTGGAACATCACCGACATCAACATTTACAGTTGTCTCTCCTGTATGTGAATTAAGTAACTCAACAATAACATATACAGGTTCTGCATCTATTCTGGCAAACTACATTTGGGATTTTGACGGAGGAAATGCTTCACCCGGTTCAGGACAAGGTCCACATAGTGTAAACTGGTCAACCAATAGCACATACAATGTCTCATTAATTGTTGAAGAAAACGGATGTACTTCAATAATGACATCAATTCCTGTTACAGTTAATCCTGTCCCTGCACAGCCAACTATTAACCAGGTGGGAAATACATTAGCATCAAGTTCTGCAACCGACAACCAGTGGTATTTTAATGGAAATCCTATTGGAGGAGCAACAGGACAATTTTATGAAGCAACACAATCAGGGTTTTATCAGGTTGAAGTAACAAATATTTATGGATGTAGTGCAATTTCTGATATGCTGAATGTAGTTATTACTTCAATTGATGTAACAGATGCAGATAAATTTATATCAATATATCCTAATCCTGCTGATAAAAATGTATTTATTTCTGTTTTAAATATTGATGAAATAATTAATGTTTTGATATATGATATTAATGGAAAAAAAGTTTATGTTGATAAAGTTTTAACAGGTAAAGAATTAATTAAAATAGATGTTTCATCATTTGCTGCAGGATCATATTTAATAAAAATATATAATAGCAAAATTGTTAAATATGATAAGTTAATAATTAAATAATAATTTTATTTACAAAATTTATCCAAACCCAACAACAGGAATATTTACTATTAAAGGAAATAATAACTTATCCGGCAACCAACGGATTCAAAAAATAGAAGTAACTAATATTTGCAGGCAAATTATTTATATTAAAAATTCACAAGGTTTTAAAAACCTTGTGGATTTTAGTTCAGATTGATTTAAGTGAGCATCTAAAATAAATTTTTATTACTAAATTTATTTAATCTAAAAGTTACATTTGTAACTTGAATTCAATAAAAAATATATTATTAAATTTAATACTTTTTACCATGAAACTATCTAACTACTTATCTTATTTTTTAAGAAAAAAAATATGTTATTACATACTTACAGTTTTATTAATGTGTGTAAGTATAATATCCGAAGCCCAAATTCCTGATTGGGAATGGGCTAAAAATATAGGAAGTTTTGGTGATGATATGGGAAGAAGCATTGCTACTGATTATGATGGCAACGTATATATAACAGGAACTTTTCTTAACTCAAGTATCACATTTGACTCAATAACTATTAATAATAATGGACTCCGTAATATATTTCTTGCAAAATATGCTCCAAATGGAAATATTATTTGGGCTAAAAGTGCCGGAGGAAATAATTATGATTATAGTTGCAATGTTGCTACTGATAACTCTGGTAATGTATATATAACAGGATATTTTAAAAGTCCAAGTATAACATTTGGCTCAACAATATTAACAAATAATGGAAGTACTGATATTTTTCTTGCAAAATACGACTCTGACGGAAATGTCCTTTGGGCTAAAAGTGCCGGTGAAGATAGCTATGAGCATAGTTATGGACTAACTGCTGATACTTCTGGTAATGTTTATATAACAGGGAACTTTATGAGTACAAATATTACATTTGGGACAATAACTCTGACAAATAGTAATGGTGGTAATGATATTTTTCTTGCAAAATATGCTCCTAATGGAGATATTATATGGGCAAAAAATGCAGGCGTTAATGGCGAAGATGTTGGTAATGACATTATCTGTGATTTGTTAAATAATGTATATTTAACAGGACAATTTAGAAGCGACAGCATTATTTTTGGTTCAACAATCTTAAATAACAACGGATCAGATGATATATTTCTTGTAAAATACAATTCCGATGGCAATGTTTTATGGGCTAAAAGATCAGGAAATACTGACTCTGATATTGGTAAAAGTGTTACTGCTGACACATCAGGAAATGTTTATCTTACAGGATACTTTGAAAGTAATAATATATCTTTTGGAGCAATAAATTTAACTATTAACGGAACTTATGGATACCCTAATACTGATGTCTTTATAGCTAAATATAACAAAAATGGTGATGCTCTATGGGCTAAAAATGCCGGAAACAGTGGAACTGACAAAGGTATTGATATTACAACAAATTTGTCAGGCAATAATATATATGTAACAGGTATTTTTAATAGTTCTTCTGTATCTTTTGGCTCAACTACACTTAACAACAATGGCGATTATGATATGTTCATTGTAAGATATGACTCAACAGGAAATGCCGGTTTATCTAAAAGTGTTGGAAATGATAAAGAGGATGCAGTAAATAGTGTTAGTGTTGATAAGTTTGAAAATGTATATATAACAGGGTATTTTTATAGTAATACTATCACTTTTAGAACTACAACACTGACAAATAATGGAGATTATGATATATTTATCGCAAAATTATCTAAATATGCTGTTATTAATGAATTTAGTAATAATATTGATATTAAAATATTTCCAAATCCTTCAAATGGTATATTTAATGTATCATTAAATAATATTGCTGTAAATAGTTCTGTTAATCTTTCTGTGGAAAATATCTATGGACAAACAATTTATAAAAAAAACTTAAAAAACATATCAAAAAATTATACTAAACAAATAGATTTATCTGATTTTTCACAAGGAACTTATCTTCTTAAACTAATATCCAATAATAAGATAATAAAAGTAAAAAAAATGATTTTGAAATAAATAATGAGTTCAGTATCGGTCAAGCGTCAAGTCAGTCGCCTGACTGATAATTTTTTTTCTATTGTATTATAAATTTTAGATTAAACAATGAAACAAAAATAAGATTTTTTTTTATAAAAAATAATTACGGACAAAGGCGGTTTAGTTTAACGTATAGCAATATAAATTCGGCTGGCACTTAAAAGTATCACCTTTTCTAATTGCAGATATGTTTGTTTAAAATTCATTTGCTCAAATTAGCACTATCCCACCAGCTGATTTATATTGTCATGTTGGCAATAGTTATTTATTTTGATTTACATCACTTTTTAATGCTTCTATATCTAATGATTGCAAAACATCTAAAATATTAGGAAACCATTTCTCATGATATCCAAACTTTTCCTCTTTAAATTCGGCTATTGCATCTTCTTTTGACCAATTTTCAAAAGTCATTCTATAGGCAGCAACTATTGCTCCTGTTCTATCTGAACCATGTAAACAATGAACCAGTATGGGTTTTCTCGATTTTCCCAATACGGCGAGTGCATTTACTATATCATCATATGAAAATCTCCATGTATTTATTGGAATATGTTTGAGAATTAAATGTGTATCCTTTATTTCATTTATATCATCTTTACAATTTCTTAAATTAAGAATCGTCTTTATCCCAAGACTCTCTAATTCACACATCCCATTTTTATTAGGTTGTTCTGAGCGATATACACTATCATTTATTTTATATAGGTTTCTGAAATTTACTGAATTTATTTTTTCTACATTTCCATCCTTAATGTTTGGTTTTCCAGTAAATCCTACCAAAAAGACTATTGAGAATACTAAAAGTATATGATAAATTTTAATCATTGTTTACTAATGTTTTTTATGGGTGTGTGCAAATTATTGCTAACGGCAGAATGTCTAAAAACCTCTGCTTTTATTAATATTTTGCTCAAAAATAAGACGATTTAAG
>CAZZDX010000272.1:0-4327 GCA_964653185.1 uncultured Bacteroidales bacterium | reverse complement strand
TGAGCAAAATATTAATAAAAGCAGAGGTTTTTAGACAAACTGCCGTTAGATAATTTTAAGTCAAAAATTTAATTATTGTTAGATAATTTTGTATCTAACGGGGTAAAAATGCCTAAAATTATTAATGACAGTGAGCCCCGATATTCAAATGACTATAAATAACCTGATATTTTTGTCTTGATACTTGATACTTTATACTTAAAAATTATGAACTTAACGAAGTGAGTAATTATAAGTTTATGGACTTTGTGCTTTGAAAATTATTACTACCCGACAGGTCGCGTAGCACCTGTTGGGTATATATTAATTTATTGGTGAATACCGCTTTTGCTTGATACTTAGAAATTATTAATTATGAGTTTTGAACTTGAAACTTTGAACTTTGAACCAAATGCTAATAGCTAAAATCCCGAAGTAATTGAATAAAAATTACAAAAATATAAACAAATGAAAGTTAACAATAAACATTACAGAACAGTATGGTTTGAGGACTCTACTGTCTTTCTTATTAATCAAAATCTGTTGCCTTTTAAATTCAGTATTTATAAATCAAAAAACTATCCTGAAACATGTAATGCTATTAAAACTATGATAGTAAGAGGAGCAGGAGCAATAGGTGCAACAGCAGGATTTGCTATGGCACAGGCAATTTTACAGGCACCAAAAAATAATTTTATTGAATATGTTAAAAAAGCAAAAAAAGATATTGAATCAACAAGACCAACAGCTCAAAATCTGTTTTTTGCTACTAACCGTGTTTTTAATGCCTTAAAACATTCCAAAGAATTTGCCCTTGAACAAGCTAATAATATTGCTGATGAAAATGTTGCAGATGCCAAAAAAATAGGAGAATATGGAAATGAAATAATAAAAGACGGATATAATATAGAGACACATTGTAATGCCGGATGGCTCGGGTTTGTTGACTATGGCAGTGCTTTATCACCTGTTTATACAGCACATAATAATGGTAAAAAAATCCTTGTCTTTGTTGACGAAACAAGACCAAGAAGTCAGGGAGCAAAACTTACTGCATGGGAACTTAAAAATGAAAATATACCTTATAAAATAATTCCTGATAATGCAGGAGCTTATTTAATGTCAAAAGGTAAAATAGATATGATGATTGTCGGAGCTGACAGAATAGCAAAAAATGGCGACACTGCCAATAAAATAGGAACCTTTGAAAAAGCTATTGTAGCTAAAGAATTTAATGTGCCTTTTTATATTGCTGCTCCCAGTTCAACATTTGATTTAAAATGTGATTCAGGCAAAGATATACCTGTTGAACAAAGAGATAAAGACGAGGTCTTGTATCAAACAGGGCTGACAAAAGATGGTAGATTAGAAAAAATACTTGTCTGCTCACCAAACTCTGAAGTCATAAACCCTGCATTTGATGTTACTCCTGCAAAATATATTACAGGCATTATAACTGAAAAAGGAATAATAAAACCAAATAAAGATGCAATCCTTAAAATTATTGGATAGATGAATTAAATTGCTAAATTGCTAAATGGCTATATGGTTAAATGGTTATAGATTATATGAATATGATTAATGACTCAATGACGGCGAAGCCAAATGACTATTAATGACGGCAAAGCCAAATAACTATTGACCAAATACTTAATGATAATTAATAATCCCGTAAGGTTTAAAAAACCTTGCGCGTATAAAATATAAACACATGAATTATAAAAAGGAAAGAGAGCAAGTTGCATATTTTATGAAACGACTTTATACACAAAAATTAACAACATGCTCAGGCGGAAATATAAGCATAAAAATAAATGATAAAATTATCCTTATCACTCATTCACAAACAGACAAAGCAATACTGAAATCAGAACAAATTGGTATAATAACTCCTGAAAACAAAAATCTTACTCCTGACCTGAAACTCAGTATGGAAACAAGCATGCATTTATTAATATATAAAAAAAGACCTGATATAAAAGCTATTATACATGCACATCCTGTTATTGCTACAGGTCTTATTGTATCTGATAAAAAAATTATTTGCAACCTGACAGGCGAATCAAGAGCAATATTAGGAACACCTGTGCTCACTCCTTATGCTTTGATGGGATCAAAAAAACTTGCTGATATTGTATCCAAAGCATCTTTAAAGACAAATGTAATACTTATGGAAAATCATGGAGTAATAGCTATTGGAAAGTCCTTGGTCCAGGCATTTAACAAAATAGAAATACTTGAAAATGCAGCTAAAATGACATTAATAACAGAACTTTTGGGAAATAAAAAGGTCTTATCAGCAAAAGACCTAAAAGAAATTGATAAACTTTTTGATGAATAAACAGAATTTGAATTTTATTATCAAAAATATACCATTTATCACATAACAAAAATATTCCTTGTATAAGTATTTTCACCAACTCTTATATTTAGCATATAAATACCGTTTTTTAACGAACTTATATCAATTTCCTTATTATAATTCCCTTTAAATTTTTTATGCTCCTGTTTATAAACATTCTGACCTAAATCATTTATTATTTGTATAATAATATTTTCAGGTTTTTCAACATAAAAATTAAGATGGAATGTTCCTTTGTTCGGATTTGGATAAATGCTGATATTAAAATTTTTATCATTTAAATTATCTATATAAGACGAAAGAGCAATACAAATTGTATCAGCAGCAGAGCAAGTATTAACATCAGTAACAGTTACCGAATAACAACCAACTGCTGGAACATTAAAAGTTGAATTTGTTGAACTATCCTGCCATTGATAAGTATAAGGCAATGTTCCACCTGTTGCTGTTGCTGCATCCAATATAACAGTATCCGGCTGACTTGTAAAAATTGTATCTGCACCTAAATCTACTATTATTGCCGAAACATTTACAGTTATGGCTTCTGAAACAAACTCACTAATGCCCGGACCAAAGTTCATTGGCGGAAATAACAATGCAGTGCCATACGACTTACAGGTATAAACACCTTGATCAGCTAATGTAATATTCGGAACAATTAATAAAGTATCTGTTGCGCCGGTAATTGTGTCAATACCTTTGAACCATTGATAACTTAAAGCAGAATCCTGAGATGCAATGCTTAAAATTATTGTATCACCCTTACACAGATTAAAAATATCAGCCACACCAAAAGGATCTTGTGGAGCATAAGTATAAACTGTAAGAAGAGATAATGTATCTGCTATTCTTAATTCTTTTGCATCTGAAAAGTCAAGTTTATTGTTTTCTATTTTAAGTTCGGTTAATGTAGCAATTGAAGAAATATCAGTAAAGTCAGTAAATTGATTGCTATAAAGATACAATTTTTGTAAACTGTTAAGATTGCAAATTTCAGCAGGTATTGAACCTGATAAATGATTGTTGCCAAGATTCAAATCCTGCAAATTAGTAATATCACCAATTTCCGCAGGTATCTCTCCTGTAAATTGATTGTTGTAAAGATATAATTTTTGTAAATTATTCATATTACCAATTTCAGCAGGTATTGAACCTGATAAATTATTACCGTAAAGAAACAGGTATTGCAAATTAATAAGATTACTAATTCCAGCAGGTATTGAACCTGATAAATTATTAAAGCTAAGATCCAAGTATTGCAAACTGCTCAGATTATTGATTTCAGCAGGCATTAAACCTGATAATTGGTTGTAGCCAAGATATAATTCCTGCAAATTGTTCAGATTACCGATTTCAGCAGGTATTGAACCTGATAATTGATTGCTGTAAAGAAACAAGTATTGCAAACTGTCCAGATTACCAATTTCAGCAGGTATTGAACCTGACAGATGATTGTAGCCAAGATATAGACGTTGCAAATTATTCAGATTACCAATTTCAGGTGGAATAGAGCCGACTAAATTATTATGTCCAAGATAAATTTCTGTTATACTGGTATCTGTAACAGTAATACCATACCATGTTGACACATTAGCTGTAAGCCAGTTGGCACTGCTTGTCCAGTTAGCACCATCAGTGCTGTTATACAAAGCTACCAAAGCCAGTGAATCTGTTACACTAACCTGAGCTTTAGCTTCTTTATTGTTTAATATTATAATTGAACAATAAAATGTAATAAATAGGAAGATAATTTTTTTCATAGTAAAAATGTATTAAAATTAGTAAAAGGCAAATTGTTTTGCAATATTATAAAATATTTTATTAAAAAAAGAATAAAAAAACTTTGAACTAAGCTAAACGATTTTACAAACATCTTAAGGGGACTTCTTATTTTGAGTGGGTAATTGTTTTGTTTTATATATTTTTTATTCCATTATGATTTTTTTATTACGTAGAGACGATGCATGCATCGTCTCTACTGTCCTC
>CAZZDX010000271.1:0-4327 GCA_964653185.1 uncultured Bacteroidales bacterium | reverse complement strand
TATTTAGGGGTAATGAATAAGAAACATAACAAACTTTTTTCTGATGAATTGCCTAACAAAGGTTCATGTTATCAAAAGATAATTTATAAACAAGTATCTGATGCAGCAAAAGATATACATACACTTGTCAATATTGAAGGAAAAGTTTCTCGTTTTACAAAAGGGCTTAATGAAAAACGAAGCAAATATTGTCAAGAAATTCAAAATATTAAAAGTCAAGAAAGCTATAAAGGAAAGGGTTTGATAAAGAGCGATTTGTATAAATTTATTGACTATTATAAAAAATGTGCCAAAAGTTACTGGAATTGGTGCGATTTTGAGTTTGAGAAAACCGAAAAATATCAAAATATTAAAGAATTTACTGATGACATTAATAGGCAGGGATACAAAATAACTTTCTGCGATATTTCAGAATCATACATTAACCAATGCGTAAATGAAGGAAAACTATATCTGTTTCATATTTATAGCAAAGATTTTTCAATTCATTCAAAGGGTAGAAAAAATCTGCAAACTTTATATTGGAAAGCCTTATTTGATGAAAATAATTTAAAAGATGTAGTTTATAAATTAAACGGTGAAGCAGAGTTGTTTTTTAGAAAAGCGTCTATTCAATACAGCGATGATATATGGCAAAAAGGACATCATTATGAAGAATTAAAAGGTAAGTTTCAAAAAGAAGGGAAGCATCTGCCTATTATAAAAGACCGCCGCTATGCGAAAGATACTTATTTATTTCATGTTCCTATTACTTGCAACTTTAAAGCTGAGGGAGTAACCAAGTTTAACGACTATGTTAATAAAGAGTTTCTGCAAAAGAACAGCAATGTCAACATTTTAGGAATAGACAGGGGCGAAAGACATTTAGCTTATTACACCCTGATTAACCAAAATAACGAGATTTTAAAAGATAAAGACGGGAAATATCTGCAAGGTAGTTTCAATAATCCGACAGGCAGGAAAGACTATCATGAATTGTTGAATAAAAGAGAGCAAGAAAGAGATAAAGCCCGCAAGTCATGGGGGACGATTGAAAAAATTAAAGACATCAAAGAGGGTTACTTGTCACAAGTAGTTCATAAAATCGCAACACTAATGATTGAGCATAATGCAATAGTGGTGTTTGAAGACCTCAATTTTGGTTTTAAAAAAGGGAGATTTAAGGTGGAAAAACAAGTCTATCAAAAGTTTGAAAAAATGCTAATTGACAAGTTAAATTACTTGGTTTTTAAAGATAAAAGCCATGATGAACCAGGTGGCTTGTTGAACGCTTTTCAGTTAACAGCTCCATTTGAAAGTTTTCAGAAATTAGGTAAACAAACTGGTTTTATTTTCTATGTGCCTGCTTATCACACGTCAAAGATTTGCCCTGCAACAGGTTTTGTTAATTTGCTATATCCACGATATGAAACAGTGAAAAAATCGCAGGAATTTTTTGACAAGTTTAATAAAATTTGTTTTAATAAAGAAGAAAACTATTTTGAATTTCATTTTAACTATGCAAAATTTACTGATAAGGCTAAAGGCAGTGAGCAAAATTGGATAGTATGCTCTTATGGCAAACGTTTAGAAAACTTTAAAAATCCACAGCAGAATAATCAATGGGATACTAGAGAAATTGACTTAACTCAAGACTTGCAAAAACTTTTCCAAAAACATAACATTCAATTTGATGTTGATGTGTGCATTATAAATAGCATCTGTCAACAAAACGACCGTCAATTTTTCAAAGATTTAATCCGTTTGCTCAGGCTCACTTTGCAGATGAGAAACAGCCGTATCAATTCCGATGAAGATTGGATGATCTCACCAGTAAAAAAGAATCAGGATAAATTCTTTGACTCAAGAAAAGTTGATGATAGTATGCCACAAAACGCTGATGCCAACGGTGCTTATCATATTGCCCTGAAAGGCTTGTGGTGTTTGCAACAGATAAACGAAACCGACAACACGAAAAATTTAAAACTTGCAATCAGCAATAAAGAGTGGTTGGCATTTGCCCAAAATAAATAATATGGAAAGCTATATCCCCATATCATTTTTAAACGATTTTATTTTCTGTCCCCGTTCCATCTATTTTCACCAGTTATACAGTAAATACAACCATCAATTATACAAACAGAAGGTTCAGTTGAAAGGTGAAGCTGCTCATACAACAATTGATACAAAAAAATATAACACACGGAAAAATATTCTACAAGGCATTGAAGTTTTTTCAGAGCATTATAATCTATGCGGAAAGATAGATTTGTTTGATACGGAGAGCGGACAGCTCACCGAACGAAAAAGAGAAATCAAAACTATTTATGACGGGTATGTATTTCAGGTATATGCTCAATGTCATGCGTTGCGTGAAATGGGATATAAAGTAAAAAGCATTGTATTACATGATTTAATACATAATAAAAATTATTCTGTTCAATTACCGGAAGAAAATAAGAGTATGCAAGATAAATTTGAATCATTAATAAAAGAAATGAATACTTATGATATGATGAATTCATCATTTGAAGCAAATCCCCAAAAATGTAATAATTGTATTTATTCAAACTTATGTGATACAGCCTTATGTTAAGTTTTCCTGATTTTAAAGAAAAAAATATTGTTATTATATTTTCAACCAAAGGTGAGAAAATAAGTATTCGTAATGATAATTTGCTTGTTACTGATGGTGACGAAAAAGTGATTCTACAAACAACCTGTTATCGTATGCTTGCCTTATGGATTGTAGGCGGTTGCACATTAACATCCGGGATTATGGAACGCAGTAAAAAATTTGCTTTTCCTATTTATTTGCTTTCCTATAATTTCAGATGTATTGGGAATTGGAATGCAGGTGTTGAAGGAAACTTTTTACTTAGACATAAACAATATTCTTATAATAGCATGGAGATTGCCAAACGGTTGGTTGCAAATAAGCTGTATAATCAGGTTCAACTTTTAAAAAGCATCAGACAAAAAGACGAAAGTTGCAAAAGAACAATCAATACTATTCAGCAATATGCTGTGAAATTAAATGCTCCTGTTGATTTACAAGCCATTCTTGGTATTGAAGGCGTGGCATCCAGAATTTATTTTGCTCAATGGTTTAAACAAATGGATTGGCATGGACGTATGCCTCGTGCTAAACGTAATATTATTAATGTGTTACTTGATATTGGATACACCTTCCTTTTTTATTTTGTTGAAAACATGATGAATCTATATGGTTTTGATATTTATCAGGGTGTATATCACAAATTATTTTATCAACGCAAATCATTGATATGTGATTTGGTTGAACCATTTAGATGTATTGTTGACAAACAAATTAAAAAAGCCTATAACCTTGGACAAATCAAAGCAGAAGATTTTATTTACAAAAACGGACAATACAAATTAAGTTATAAAAAAAGTAAAGAATATACCGGTTGGCTATTAACCGTTATACTTGAAAATAAATCTGATATTTTTATATATTGCCAAAGCTATTATAGAGCATTTATGCGTAAAAAAACTATTAGTAAATATCCTTTTTTTAAAATTAACAAACCATATAAAAAATTAAAATAATGTTACTTGTTTCTTATGATATTAGCAATGACAAATTGCGTACAAGATTTTCAAAATTTCTCGGGAAATTCGGTTATCGTTTACAATATTCTGTGTTTGAAATAAAAAACAGCAGCCGTATTTTAGAAAACATTACTACACAGATAGAATGTTATTTTTCAAAACAATTTGAGCAAACCGATAGCATATACATTTTCCAGATGAGTAAAACATGCAAAATAACAAAATATGGATATGCAAAAAATAACGATAGTGATTTGATTATTATATAAATAATTTCGTAAATTTGCAAACCTAAGTCTTCGTGATGTAAATCTAATGTTTTTTACGATTTTTCAATTTACACAAATTAGAATGTGTTCTGAAAATCAGCACATTATAATTGGTTATCTGTCTAAAAGACTTATTTAATTTCTACTATTGTAGATAAAGACATTGGGTTTGAAATCATTCCTGAGTCTAAAAGACTTATTTAATTTCTACTATTGTAGATTTAATACGGGTATTAACATTTCTGTGGAGTCTAAAAGACTTATTTAATTTCTACTATTGTAGATATGAGGTATATTATTACAAGAACTAATGGTCTAAAAGACTTATTTAATTTCTACTATTGTAGATAAAGGCACAAAAAGGGAATTAAAACAGGGTCTAAAAGACTTATTTAATTTCTACTATTGTAGATAAAATGCAATCTCTAAGAATGTAGAGAGTCTAAAAGACTTATTTAATTTCTACTATTGTAGATGAGAAGGGTGTTTGGTATTTTGTAACA
>CAZZDX010000270.1:0-4334 GCA_964653185.1 uncultured Bacteroidales bacterium | reverse complement strand
TTTCAACAAAAAAATTAAAATATATTCAAAATAAAAGTAAGGATAATGTTACTAATGAGTTTATCCCTCAACAGAAAGTTGCTTATAAAATACAGCCCAATGATGATTTGTATATTAAAATATCAGGTCTTGATGAAGAAACATACAAATTTTTTAACAAAGAATCCAGTGACAGACAATATATGAGTAATAACGCCAGTATATATCTGAATAGTTATGCTGTTGACGATTCAGGTTATGTTAATTTTCCTTTTATTGGTAAGATTTTAGTTAAAAATTTAACTATTGAACAGACAAAAGAGTTAATCCAAAAAAATGTAAGCGAATATCTAAATCAAGCCACTGTCTTTGTAAAACTGGTTAATTATAATATTACCCTTTTAGGAGAATTCAAAAACCCGGGAATATATACTGTTTATAATGATAAAATCAGTATTATGGAGGCATTTGGATTGGCAGGCGATTTAACTGATTATGGTAATAGAAAAAATATTACTTTAATAAGACAAACAAATCAAGGTTCTATAGTTAATTATATTGATTTAACTGACAAAAAATTACTTCAATCAGAATATTATTTTTTGATGCCAGGCGATATTATTTATGTCCAACCTATGAGAGCCAAAAGTTTAGGGTTAAGAACATTCCCTTTTGCAACATTATTATCAACTATAACTACTTTGATATTAGTTTTAAATTATATTAAATAAATAATTAAGTGAACAATCAACAAGAAACATACCAGGAACAGACAATTGATTTTAAAGAAGTGTTATTTAAGTTTTATAAATATTATTATTTATTTATAATAATATTTATTATAGCATTATTTTTTGCTTTTTTATTTAATAAATATAGTAAGCCAATTTATGAAGTTAATACTACGGTCTTAATTCAAGACGAAAAAAAACATTCTGTAACAAATCCCGGAGATTTTATGGAAGGTTTTGGACTGTTTGCAGGAAAAAAAAATCTGGAAAATGAAATTGGCGTTTTACAATCATATACATTGATAAATGAGGTTGTTACGGAACTAAATCTTGGCGTTTCTTATTTTATTGAAGAAAATTTTATCTCAAATGAATTATACAAAAATTCCCCTTTTGTCGTAATTATTGATAGCTTACATCCTCAATCTTTAAATCTTGAATATAATATTACTATTCTAAATAATAATGAATTTAGAATAAAAGCTGAAAGCAAAAATATTGTACTTTATAATTTTACTAAAAACAAAACTTTACAAACAGAAGATAATATAAATATTGACAAGACCTTCAAATTTGGAGAAAAAATTGAAAATAAAGATTTTTGTTTTAAACTTTTTCTGACTGATAATTATACTCCTGATAAGTATAAAGACAAACATTTATATTTTGTTTTTAATAATATTGATGGACTTACATTAAAGTATCAAAATATTGTTAATATAGAACCTATCACAAAAGATGCTTCTATTGTTAGAATTTCATTAAAAGGAAATAATATTCAAAAAGCAGTAGATTTTTTGAATAGCCTAACAAGTGTATATTTAAAAAAAGGATTAGAGAAAAAAAATCGTATTGCTATTAATACAATACAATTTATAGATAATCAGTTGTTGGAAATCACAGATTCTCTTCATTTTACAGAAAGCAAACTGCAAAATTTCAGGACAACTAACAAAATAATGGACTTGTCTTTTCAGGCACAAAAAGCGTATGAAAAAATGCATGACCTTGAAGAGCAAAAAGCAGTTCTAATTGTAAAATCCCAATATTATAATTATTTAGAAGAATATATTGAAAAAAATAAAGATGTTGAGGACTTATTAGCTCCTTCTACTATGGGTATTGACGATCCGTTACTAAACGATTTAGTTTCAGAACTTACAAAACTTGCCACACAAAAAATAACATTGTTATATAATTCCAAGCAAAAAAATCCTTATATACAGGGAATAAATTTAAAAATAAAAAATACAAAAAAAACATTACTGGAAAATATACAAAATATTGTTAATACATCTGATATTGCAATAAAAAATATTAATAACAGAATGTCTGAACTGACAAAAGAGATTAGTAAATTACCAAAAACAGAAAGAGATCTATTTGGAATAGAAAGAAAGTTTAAACTTAATGATGCTATCTATACTTATCTGTTGCAAAAACGTTCAGAAGCTCAAATAGCAAAGGCCTCTAATTTGCCAAATAATGAAATAATAGACCCTGCAATGATAGTTGGACAAAGACCAGTTTCCCCACAAAAAAAAATAAATTATCTTATTGCTATTTTGTTAGGAATTATTTTGCCTGCAGTTTATATTTTTATCAAAGATTATTTTAATGACAAAATAATTGAGAAAAAAGATATAGAAGACCTGACAGATATACCTGTATTAGGATTTGTAATTCATAATAAAAATGGTAAAAATAACAACAAAGTTGTCTCTAATTCTCCTAAATCAATAATTGCTGAGTCATTTCGTTCTGTTAGAACCAATCTTCAATTTTTCTCTCAAGACAAAGAAAAGCAAAGCATACTTATTACTTCTTCTTTAACTAATGAAGGGAAAACTTTTTGTGCAATAAATTTGGCATTAATTTTTGCTATTTCCGGTAAAAAAACCGTATTATTGGATTTTGACCTGCGTAAACCTCAAATATACCATAATTTTGGATTAAATAACGAAAAAGGTATTAGCAATTATTTAATTAATAAGTGTGGAACCAAAAATATTATTCAGGATTCTAATATAGAAAATTTGGATATAATCACAGCAGGTCCTGTGCCACCTAATCCTGCCGAACTAATAGCATCAGATAAGGTTAAAGAAATGTTTATTGAGTTGAAGGAAATGTATGATTGTATTATAATTGACACATCGCCTATTGGTTTAGTTACAGATGCTTTTTTATTAACAAAATATTCTGATATTAATATTTTTGTAGTAAGACAAAATCAAACTGATAAAAAAGTATTTATATCTGTTATAAATGATATAAAGAAAAATAAAATTAGTAATTTGAATATCTTAATTAATGATGTTAAAGTTGATAAACATAGTAGCTATGGAGGATATGGATACGGATGCAGATATGGATATTATGATGATAAAAAAACAAAAAAACAATCTTTTTTTAAGCGAATTTTAAAAAAACAAAAAGAACGAGCATAAATGTTCAGGTTTTTTTTACAACGCCTTAATATTACAACTTATTTAGAACATAATGAAAATTTTAGTAACAGGCACCGCAGGTTTTATTGGATTTCATCTTGCCAAACGATTAATTGAACGTAAAGATACAGTTATAGGGCTTGACAATATTAATGATTATTATGATACAAAAATAAAATACGGGAGATTAGGCGAGACAGGTATTATAAAAAAAGATGTTGAATATAATAAACTTATACAGAGCAAGATATATCCAAACTATAAATTTATTAAACTTGATTTAAAAGATGCAGACAACATTAACAAACTATTTAAAAAAGAAAAATTTGATAGAGTTTGTAATCTTGCAGCTCAGGCAGGAGTGAGATATAGTGTTATCAATCCGTATTTATATATTAACAGTAATATCGTTGGATTTTTAAATATTCTTGAAGCTTGCAGACATAATAATATAAAGCATTTGGTTTATGCAAGCAGTTCAAGTGTATATGGACTTAATGAACAAATGCCTTTTTCAACATATAATAACACAGATCATCCTGCAAGTCTTTATGCTGCCACAAAAAAATCTGATGAACTGATGGCTCATGCTTATAGCCATTTATATAATATACCAACAACAGGACTTAGATTCTTTACTGTTTATGGACCATGGGGACGCCCGGATATGGCTCTCTTTCTATTTACAAAAGCAATTTTGGAAGATAAACCTGTTAATGTTTTTAATTATGGTAATATGCGACGTGATTTTACTTATATTGACGACATTGTAGAAGCTATTGGAAAAGTTCTTGATAAATCTCCACAAAAAAATCCAAAATGGGATACTAAAAAACCTGTCCCAAACTCAAGTAAAGCACCCTATAAAATTTATAATGTTGGAAATAATAATCCTGTTAAACTAACTGATTTTATTGAAATAATTGAAGAGATACTTAATAAAAAAGCTCAGACAGAGCTAAAGCCAATGCAGTTAGGCGATGTTCAGGCCAATTATGCAGACGTTAGTATGTTGATTAGCGATTTTGGGTATAAACCTAATACTTCTATAAAAAAAGGTATAAAAAATTTTATAAACTGGTATATGGACTTTTATAATTATAATTCTGATATAGTATCAAAAAATTAGGTTTAAAGGACATTTTTAATGCTTAAATTTTCTAAAAGGCTTATT
>CAZZDX010000269.1:0-4374 GCA_964653185.1 uncultured Bacteroidales bacterium | reverse complement strand
CCTACTAATGAATATATAAGGGCTTATACAAATCAATTTAATGAAGTGCTTGATATTAATCCTTATGCTCTATGGAACAGTAAAAAAGGATTAAAAAAGTTTATTTCACGTTTTTCAAATAACTCTGTCTTACATATTAACAGAAAAACAACTGATGATGATTTTTTACAGGCATATAATCCTTTTCTCGCTAAAGTTTCAGATAGTACATTAGTAACGCTTAACTCATCTTTTCGCAATACCTTTTATTTTAATAAAACAAACTCTAAATTTGGAATGGAGATAAATTATCAGGATAGTCGTAACAAGGCATTACTTACTAATGGTTTTGATACAAGAACGCTCACAGTAAGAGGAAGTCGTTTAAGATGGAATATAAGCAGAAAATTTATGTTTAATCTTAAATTTAAAAAAGGAGAGAAAATAAGTTTGTCAGAATATTTTAGTTCAAGAGATTATGATATTATTTATTATGAAACAGAGCCGATGTTGAGTTATCAGCCCAATACTTTGTTTAGGATAAGTTTAAATTATAAATATAATGATAAAAAGAACCTGACAGAATCCCAAGGCAATGCAGTAAACCATAATATAGGATTAGACATAAAAAAGAATATACTGTCAAAAGCAAGTTTGATGTTTAAATTAAACTATATTCATATTTCGTATGATAAGTCAGAGAATACGCCTATTGCTTTTGAGATGCTTGATGGGTTAAAAACAGGAAATAACATAGTATGGAATTTATCTTATCAGATGAATTTATCCAAAAATTTACAATTAAGCATTATGTATAATGGTCGTAAATCACCGGAAGTAAACACTGTTCATATAGCAACAGTTCAGATGAGAGCATATTTTTAATTGTAAAATAAATTTGCTATTACACACAATTTTATCTTTTCAGAAAGGGCTATTTTTTTTAATCATTCATACACATAAATTTATGCAGTATAATTAGCGACCACAATCGGTTGTATAAAAAATCTTTGTTATTATATAAATAGTTTGTTTTTAAATTTTCAACTATATCATAATTAACTATATTGTATTTTTTTATTATTTCTTCAGACAGATAATCATCAATAAGATAACGCAATTCGTTTTTAAGCCATTTTGATAGAGGCACTGCAAGTCCCCATTTGGGACGATAAAAAAAATGTTTGGGAATATATTGATACAGAACTTCTTTGAGTATATATTTTTGTATTCCGTTTTTTATTTTAAAATTATATGGAATATTTAAAGCAAACTCAATAATGTTATGGTCAAGGAACGGGACGCGTGTTTCTAAAGAATATTTCATACTTGCACGGTCAGATTTTACCAATAAATCGTCTTTTAAGTAATATTTCAAATCAAAAAGTGCCTGAGCTTCGGCAGCATTAAGTTTTCTTTTTAGATATGTAAAATTTTCTTCTAATAAATGGTTATGTGTTTTAAAATCATTGGTAATTAAGTTATTAATTTCATTTTGTGTAAAGAAATATTGTTCCTGAGAGAATATATGACTTTTAATTTGATCTTTGTCAGTATATTTAAAAAGATATGAAGCTCTTTGATATTTATTTGACAAATGAGATAAAGCAAGAGCTATTGGTTTTCTAAACGATTTCACCAAAGGGTTTGACAGGCGGTTAGCCCATTTGTAAGAGCCGTATCCATAAAACAGTTCATCACCACCTTCGCCTGACAGAGCTACAGTAACATATTGTTTTGCTAATTTTGATATTAGCATTGTAGGAATAGCTGATGAGTCAGCATAAGGTTCATCAAAAGAGTTTAATATTTCATCAATAAGCGGTATGGCTTGGTCATAAGAGACAATAAATTCGTGATGTTCGGTGTTCAAATATTTGGCTACTTTTTTTGCATAAACAGATTCATCAAATTTTGCTTCTTTAAAGCCGATAGAGAAAGTTTTTAATTTATTATTTGTCAGTTTTTGTGCTATAGCTGTAATCAAACTTGAGTCAGTGCCTCCGCTCAAGAAAGTTCCATAAGGCACATCACTTATAAGGCGATATTCTACTGATTTTGTTATTAGTTGATTTAGTTGTGTTTTGGCTTTTTTAAAATCATTTATCACAACAGGTCTTATTTTATCTTCTAATTTCCAGTATGGATTGATTTTTATTTGATTATGCAAATCGTTTGATATGATAGCATAATGTGCTGAAGGAAATTTAAAGATATTTTGATATATAGTATCTGGTTCCGGTATATATCCTAAATATAGAAAATTATTAATTGCCTGCTTATTAATTTGTTTGTTTGTTTTAATAAAATTTAATTTTGTCAGAGCTTTTAGTTCAGATGCAAAGGCAAAATTTTTTCCATCCCAAAAATAAAATAAAGGTTTTATTCCCATTCTATCTCTAAACAGGTATAATTTTTTTTCTTGTTTATCATATATTGCAATGGCAAACATTCCGTTTAGTTTATCAACAAAGTTGATGTTCCATTTTTCAAAGGCATCAAGTATTACTTCGGTGTCGGAAGATGTCCTAAAATTTGTATTTAATTCTTTACCAATATTTTTATAGTTATAAATTTCGCCATTAAAAGTTATCACATATCTTTTGGAATGTGAGAGCATAGGTTGATTAGCAGCGTCTGACAAGTCAATAATTCGCAATCGTTTATGTCCTAAACCTACATTATTATCATTAAAATATCCACAAGCATCAGGTCCTCTGTGGGAAAGAGAATCTGTCATCTTTGTAAGGTCTTTTTCAGTAAATTTTTTGTCAGTTGAATAATATCCTGCTATACCACACATAATATTTATATTTTTTCTAATATATCTGCTAATTTTTTTACTTGCAGTTCGCGTGAAAATTGTTTTATATTATCTTTTTCAATATCATTGCCAAGTTTTATTCCCTGTAAATATTTTTGATATACTTTTTTAAGGAATATATATGTTTCGTCAACAGTATTAGTAATTATACCACATTTTGATTTATTAATTATATTTTCAACAGAGCTATTGTCTGTTGGCGTTACAAGGATATAACTTTTACTTGCAATATATTCATAGATTTTACATGGTACTCCACCAAAATTTTCCCATGCAACATAAAGAAGAAGATGAGATTTTACTTCAATTTCTAATATTTTTTCTCTGTCTGTTCGTCCTGAATATTTATAATATTTTTCATATCCTTTCATAATTTGTTCTATTCTTTGTCTTTGATATTTATCATAAGCTAATCCAGGAAATAGGACTCTTATTTTTGGATTTTTTGTTGAATTAATTAATTTTTTTAAAGCATTACAAAATATTTCAATTTTATGATCATTATATAAGGTTCCTATATATGATATGGTAAAAATATCAAAGGGTTTTAGAGTTCTGTATTTATCAAAGTCCCCCAAAACAAGTCCATTATAAATAACTTCGCCATGTGTTTTAACAAAGTTACTGATTTTATCAGTAAGAGATTTAGAAACAGAAGTAATAACAGAAGCTGTATTTACCCATTTTTTTTCAAAATAACTATCTATTCTGATTAATAGTTTATATAGAAAATTTTTATTAATATTAGTTGTTTCACTAGTTGTCCATGGATCTCTATAATCGGCAATCCATTTAGTGCCAAGTTTTTTGTTTAACAGATAGCCAAATTTGTATAAGATAAAAGGATTGCCTGTA
Organism: uncultured Bacteroidales bacterium; assembly: GCA_964653185.1. Taxonomy (GTDB): domain Bacteria; phylum Bacteroidota; class Bacteroidia; order Bacteroidales; family CAZZDX01; genus CAZZDX01. The sequence goes on along the minus strand of CAZZDX010000269.1, from coordinate 716 downwards.
ATAATAATTTTTTTTATTTTATTTCTATTTTTATCTAAATTATTATCTTTTATATATTGCAGAGAAAATTTATAAATATTTCTGTAAGGTATAGTTCTGTTTGTAATGTTCTGGAGTAGTATTTCTACAAAAGAAAGTAGTTTTCTGAGAAAGACAAATCTTTTGTCTCCGTATTTTGTATATATCTTATCTCTCAGGTTTTGTTTATACGGTAAATAAAATACTTCATAAGTTGAATACTTTTTATGTATAATATTTGGTTCTGATTTTGCTGATAAATCTTTTTGAGTATTTATTTTTTTATCCCAGCGTCTTGTTATAATAACAGGATAATAGCCATATTTATAAAAATATTTAGCCCATGAATAAGATCTTTGTGATGCCGGCAAATTGCATGGAGGAAAGAAGTATGCTAATATCAGAACTTTTTTCACAAATGGTATATTGACTTATAAGTTAATAAATAATTAATTAAGCAAAGATATGTAAATTATTTTTTAAGAGATTAGCAATATAATTTAATTATTATATGTAAATTTGCATATAAAAAAATGGACGCGTAGCATAATTGGATAGTGCACTTGACTACGGATCAAGAGGTTGGGGGTTCGAATCCCCCCGGGTTCACTAATTATACTTAAGTATTTTATTATCAGGCAACTGCCTGATTGATGTTAATATGATTAGTAAATAACCACAGGTTGCACCTGTGGTTA
>CAZZDX010000268.1:0-4380 GCA_964653185.1 uncultured Bacteroidales bacterium | reverse complement strand
AAACCATTTGGAAGTACCCCTTTATTTAAAATTTAGTCGGTCAGTAGTGATAAATAATATCATATTTACATGAATTTGGGCATCTCACTTAAAACGACAACTATGAAAAATCTTTTAACAATTTTATTTGCATTAGCTATAACTATTTTAGTTTTTGGTCAGAATGGTAACAACCAAATGGAGTTGATTAAATTAAAAATGACGAAAGAAACAGTCATTAAAATAATAGGATAACCTTCATATAAAAACTTTAATACTGATGAAGGAACATGGACAACGGGAACAAAAGAAATATGGTTGTATGGTGCTGAATGCCGAAAATGTTATGCAAAATATGGTTCAATATATTTTGACTCATTAGGTCTAGTACAATATGTATATGATAATAAAGTTGGAAGTGATGGTATTAAAAAACATACAGACACTATAATTTTGGAGAACATTATACAATTCTATAAATATAATGATAAAAATTATTCTAATCTAGATGCAATAAATTTTATATTGAAAGTAACTAACCGCAGTAAAAGTCCTATTCCGGACATGGGCGTTACTAACAGATCAAAATATATAAATTTTTACATTAATGGACAAATAGATAATCCTTTAAGTTTATACAATGGTACTGAATCAGTTTACGGAGAAAAAACCATAGCCATAGATTCAACACAGACATTTGATTCGGGGGGCTGGATACTTTCTACGGACTCCGGTATATTAACAAAATACGGGAACGAATTTACTATACAATGGGAATATATGAAAATTAAATCGAAAATAATCAATGTAAATGTGGATAAAAAAACTTTTGTAATTCTCAACTAAACATAACCTGTATTATTAAAAAAAACGGGACTAAGTTTATTAAACTTTAAAACTAAATAAAATGAAATCATTTGTATTTTTAATAGTCGCATTTCTATTTGTATTTACAACAAATGGGCAAACAAGATCTAAACAATTAATTTGCAAAGGAGAATTTGTCAATATTTATGTTGAAAAAGCAATATTTCATTCCCCAAAGAATAATAATTTTCTAATGAAGTTTGAAATTAAGAACATCAGTAACAAAACAATTGGACTTGACCTTACAGATTACTGGAAAATTATTTATCCTAATCAATGGGGAATTTATAGAAAACCATATCGTGAAGTAATTGATGAGGAAAGAATGCTCACGGATACAGTAATTGATAAAGCTGATTTGATAAATAAATATAACAATAAGACATTAACATTTATAAAACCAAACGAAACAGTCGCATATTACAGGGACTGGAATGGTAGCGGAGAGAAAGTTGAATTAACAGACAAGAAGAGTTTTTTAATTATTACTGTTGATGGTCAATTATTATTAACAAATGGTAAAACAGTAGAACAAATTATAATTGGTGATAATGAAAAAGACAGAGCCATTGTTTTCAATTATCCAATAGTTAACGAAACAATACCGGTAAATGCTTTGATTATTAATAAATAAAACTATAAAAACTTCAAAATTATGAAATCACATATTTTATTATTAATTATCGCAACATTAAATTAAACAAATAATTAAATTATCTAAAATTATGAAATTAAAAAAAATATCACAAACAGTAACATTATCAGCATTATTAATAATCTCTGTTACATCAATGTCTTGCAACACAAATGTTAAAAACAATAAAACAGATGATGTTTTAGAGTTTTTTACAAACGCAGAATTACAATATGAAACAGAATCACAAAAAGAAAGCATCATTACTGCTTTAAACGATATTTTAAATTTGAATTTATCCGTTGAAGATATGAAAAACAAAAAATATCCGAACTACACAGGAGAAGAAAATAAATGGGATTTATTAACTCTAATAAACAGATATTTCGTTTCGGCAGACCAAAATATTACACTCGGGAATGATTTTTATACCAAAATTAAATCAAAAGAAGTTCAGGAACAAATTGAGGAAATTATTGCCAATTTGCAGAATCATAAGCAAACTACCGAAATTAAAGTAGAAAATAAAATAAGTTTTGACGTGGGTGATGATGACCTTGGAAAACAACACAAACTTGTAATATTTACACTTGTTGTTACCAATTTATCAGATACTTTAACTGTTCCTGTTTTATCAAATGACAATATTTACAAACACGCAATTTTTTTTGTTAATAATAAAGAAGTTACAAATCCTACAACAATGGGAGGTTTAGAAAGGGTACGTGAAAAAGAAGTGCTTTTAAAAAATGAAGGTGATTATTTTTCGTGGGGAACATCTGTTGAGTATTTAAAAAACGAATACGGAAATATTTTTACTGTTCAATGGAAATATTTAGATAGCTATTCAAATATTCTAAAAGTAAATCTTGATAAAAAAACAACAACATTAACAAATATTCATAATAATAATACAAACGACATCAATGTAACACTTGAAACAAATAAAGATGTATTTCATATTAATGAAACAATAATTATTACTTTCACAATAACAAATAATTCAGATAAAGAATATAAATTTTGCTATTGGCAAACACCATTGGAAAAGAAATTTACAGCTAATTATTTTGAAGTTATTCATAATAAAGTAAAAGTTAAGTATATCGAAAAAATGATTAAACGAAAATCTCCTACTCAAGATGATTTTATTATACTGAAACCAAAAGAAAAAATTTTGCAAAAAATTGAATTAAATAAAGGATATAATATTAATGAGACAGGTGAATATCAAATCAAATTTATTGGAAGATTAATAAATAAACTACCCAATTCCGAGCCGGTAACTATTTCAATTATTGATAAATAAATAAAAAATCAATTTTTTTTACAAAACAAACTAAAAACAGGATTTACAACTAATGAAACAATCATACCAATAGTTCCTGCACCGGGCGATGTATAATACCATGGTTTAGGATGTATATTTACATATAAACCTAAAAAGTAGAGCGTAAGACAAACTGCCAGTCCCAGCAAAGCAGATGAAATACTGCCAAAACGGTTTACACGTTTACTAAGTAATCCCCATACAAAAGGTCCTAAGAAAAACGAACCTATTGCACCCCATGAAATACCAAGTATCTCAACTATTACATCAAATTCAACATACGCAAGAAGAACAGCAAAAACAACAAATACGCCACTTATTATTCTCATTAGCATAGTTAATTTTTTGTCTGTAATATTTTTTTTAATAAATCCGGCATAAAAGTCCTTGGCAAAAGAAGAACTTGAAACTAACACAATAGATGCAAGAGTTGACATAGAAGCTGCCAAAATAAGTAAAAGCACTAATACAGACAATGAATCAGGAATGACATTTGTAAGTAGTTCAGGCATTAACCTGTCAAATATTGGTCTTCCGTTTTCAAAAGCAGCTGGTGCGGTCTCAGGCGAGAGAAAAATTTGTGTTGTTGAACCAAGAAAATAAGCTACACCACCTATTAAAAGAGCAAAGACAGTAGAAGCAATCATACCTGTTCTAACAGCTTTTTTATCTTTTATTGCATAAAATTTCTGACCCAGTTGAGGCATAGCAAGAGGAGCAACACTGGTTAAGAATACAAGAGAAAATAATGGCCAAAATCCCGGAGGACCAACCGCAGAAGTAAGTTTTTTATTTATTAAAGCTAACGAAGAAGTAATATTTGAGATGCCTTCACCCTTATCTACTGTACTTATAAAAAGTATAATGACCACCACAGTCATAATTATTCCAAATATCATATCAATCAATGCCATTGATTTATATCCGCCCATTATAATATATGTTGCAGTGAAAATGCCTATAAAGAGCAATGCCATCCAGTATTCAATTCCAAAATTTACTGTAAACAGATAAGATAATCCCATAAAAACAGCAGCTGAATATGGAATCAAAAAAATAAAAATTACTATTGACCCTGTTAATTTTAAAAACTTACTTTGGTATCTCTTTTCTAAAAATTCATTTATTGTTGCCACTTTATATTCTGTTGACATTTTTTTTATTCTCCATCCTAACAATCCCCATACCAGCAACACTCCGATTAGCGCATTAAACAAAGCAATCCATAAGCCCGAATATCCAAATCCCCATCCTATCTTACCTGCAAAACCAATAAATAATACTGCTGAAAAATATGCTGTCCCATAAGAAAATGCTGTCATCCACGGACCAACATTGCCTCCGCCAAGAAGAAAATCAGAAAAGGACTTTGTTTTTCTCATTCCTATGATACCAACTATGATTATCATCACTGCATAAAGAGCTATTACAATAATTTTTGTAGCCATATTTTTAATTTTTATGTATTTTTATTTGTTTTAAGCGGACAAAAATAATAATATTTTCAATATATTTGCAGTCAAATTAATATTTATTTACTGAAGTTTCGGACTTACTAAATTGTTGATAA
>CAZZDX010000267.1:0-4468 GCA_964653185.1 uncultured Bacteroidales bacterium | reverse complement strand
CTTTTCCAAAGTTCAAAACTTTGGAAAAGCTGACAATTCCAACATTACCTCACAACAGAAATTTTATTCCTCATTGTTCCGTCTTCTTTTGTTTGGATATTCAAATAATAAACGCCTGATTTATATTCGGATAAATCAATTACAAAATTTTTTGTGTTTATTTTTTTACCTTTTATTGAATATACAGTTTGCCCAAGCATATTGGATAATGTTATTTTTTCTATTTTATTAATATTATCTGTAAACTCAATATTTAGTTTATCAAATGCCGGGTTTGGATAGATTTTGGTTATGTATTTTGATGAGATTTCTTCTATTGCATCAATACAATTACCAGAAACCGAAGCGCTAGCATCATTACAAGGTAAAACACCATCAGCAAATAATGTTGCTGATTTATAACCTGCTAAGGTTGGATGAAATTTTACTTTTATTGTTTTTGTAGCACTAGCAGTTAATGAAAAACTTCCGCTACCGGATGTAATCTGAAATTGATTTGCATTACTACCTGTTAATGATACACTACCAGTTGCTGTTCCCCCTCCTATATTCTTTAATGTAAAAGAAAATTCAGAAGAATATCCATTTACATTAATATTTCCAAAATCATGACTTGTAGAATTTATAAAAGAAATTGTTGGGTCGGTACAATCTTCAACAACAACTGTTACATCTTTACAAGATGTAGTATTACAATCACCTTCTGCCCTTACATAGTATTTAGTGTTTGTAGTTGGTGATACTGATGGACTACCAGAATCTACATAAGTGCCACCACAACTACCTTTATACCATTTCCATGAAGCACCGGTTCCTAAAACCCCGCCTGAATGATTTAATGTTGTTGAACTTCCTAAACAAACAGGATTTGGACTTGCAGAAGCACTTGATGGTGCTGTTGAATTTGTTTTAACAGTAACTGTTGCACTTTTACAAGATGTAGTATTGCAATTTCCTTCTGCCCTCACATAATAAATTGTTGTTGAAGTTGGGTATACTGTTGTTGAACTTCCAGAACCTTCATAATAGTCACCACAACTACCAGAATACCATACCCATGAAGCGTTTGTTCCTAATGAACCGCCTAATTTAGTTAATGTTGAAGATTGTCCTGAACATATTGACGAAAGGCTTGCAAAAGCACTTGACGGTGCTGTTGAATTTGTTTCAACATTAACTGTTGCACTTTTACAAGATGTAGTATTACAATCTCCTTCTGCTCTTACATAATAAGTAGTTGTTGAAGTTGGGTATACTGTTTTTGAACTTCCAGAACCTACATAAGTTCCACCACAACTACCTTTATACCATTCCCATGAAGCACCTGTTCCTAATGAACCACCCGATACCCATAAATTTGAAGATTCTCCTGGACATATTGACGAAGGGCTTTGTGAAGCCATTGATGGTGCTGTTGAATTTATTTTAATAGTTACCGTTTTACTCCCACAACCGTTTGACCAATCATTACATGTATTATGTCGTGCTCTAATGTAATACGTACCACTTGAAGTTGCAGTAAATGTTGAACCGGAACCGTAAGAAGTGCTTGTCCCACAAGATGTATTTTGCCAGTACCATGTTACGCCAGCAGGAGGACTGCCTGAGCGTGTAATTGTAACACTATTGCATTGTGGTGAATTGCTTGTTGGATTGGGGGGATTATCTGGGATTCTTTTATAAACTACCTTTAACTCTGGAGGATAACTCTGAGTTCTTCCATCAATACAACATGCATTATCATCCATATTAAATTCCTCAAAACCTACAGGAAAATAACCAGGTCCACTATTTAGAATTGTTTGTAAGTCATCTTCTGCTATTGGTCCCAAATCTATAAATGGAGACCAACCATAAGTTTGACCAGTGGTGAATGAATAAGTATATTCTGCACTGGAACCAATATCATTTCTTATTTCAGTGCGAGATGCGGTAAAAGGGTCAACAGTCATTTCTTGATAATCAAGACAATGATTAGAACTTGTAGAAATTTCATTGGTGTAAGTTCTAATATATACCTGATCAATAATAAGAGTTACACCACTTTGTTGTGTAAGTCCAACCCAAAAATTAACCCATCCATAATGACTATTGAGGGATGCTGTACCAACTTTAATTTCGCCATCATATTTATCATACGCATCAGCTTTTCCTGTACCATAGGTACTACCACTAGGACCAAAAGTTGATGTGCATTGGGCTTGGCAATAACTGTCAAAAAAAACAGTAAACCCAATCACAAAAGCAATAACCAAGCTTTTGCACATTTTAAAATTAGTAAATTTTTTCATATTTTTTATATTTTTTGTTGCCCTGAGGTTCAAAAGGCGGGTTAATAAATTGATTTAAAATTTTGGCAACAAAAAAGGGCGTGAACCTCATGCTTTTATATTTTCAATTTGCATTAGGTACGTCCAAGCACCCGACCATAATTGAAAACAGCAAGAAGAACACACCCGGGCGGGTGCATCTGTCTGAACTGCTTCTCTATGGTCAAGAAAAATGGACGTTTTAATGCGAGAGAAACGTTAGCAACGCAATTTTTTGTTATATGTTAAAGAACGATTTTTAGTGTAATATCTCAACAAGTTGAGATATTACGGAGTAAATATACTTTTTTTCGTATAAAAAAGCAAATATACACAATAAAATTTAACCTCAAAAATATTTTTTTGTTTTTTTTTAAAATAATTTTAAAGAATTAATTTTCAAATATATAATTTTTTTTTAATATATTTCCTTTCTGTTATAAAGTTTTAATTTTACAAAGATAATTTTTTTATTCTATTATAGTATATCCATCAATTACAAATTGGAATAATTGAGTGCATAGTAAAATTATTCTTCTTTTTGAAAATAGCTCATCATAATTCTACCGAATGCAAAAATTGCAACTAATCCTGCAATAATTAGTGCTATATATGCAAATGTTATCATTTTTTTTGTTTGCAAATATAATAATTTTTTATAAGCACTCTTTTAAAATTTGTATTTCGTTTATATTAATAAAATCTTTATTGTTGAATGTTGCTATTGTATCAATGCCATTTGCAAGCATAATTGATACTATCTCAATATCATAAACTCTGTTTCCTTTAACATTGTATTTGCTCATTAAATTTATAAACTGATAAAAGCTTTGTTTGTTCGGATAAATAAGGATACAAGTATTTAAAATTGTATCATGTAAGTATGAAATTATTTTTTCTTTATGAATTTCTTTTTTTAAACATACAGCAAAAAGTTCTGCTATATTTTTTGTTGAGATATAATGCTTATATTTTTTACTTGTCAAAATGTCAACTGATTTTTTATGGAAAACAGAACTTTTTTCTAAAGCATATATCAAAATATTTGTATCAATTAATACAAGTTTCATTTTAATAAAAAATTATTAATGTTTACTCATAAGCATAATCTCTAATATTAATATTATCTAAACTTCCTTTTAAATCTATGCTTCCAAAATGTTTCATGCTAGTATTTTTTTGTTTGTTTTTTTCAACTGGTTGATTATCTTGTGTGTAATTGCTTAAATATATTTTTAAATTATATTGCGTATTTGCTTTTTTTAGTAACTCAAAAAAAAGATATTGAAAATTTTCTTTGCTGAGTGTTTCTGTTTGTTTTATGATTTGTTGAATTGTCATTTTTTTATATTTATTTAATAAATTAGAATAAAAGCTAAACGTTTTTTTATGTTAATGTAAAACGAATTTTCAATTCGTTTAATCCGATTTTAAATCGGATTTACTTTAATGGGTTACAAGCCCTAAATTGTAATTTTTTTTTATTTTAAAGAATTAATTTTCAAATATATAATTTTTTTTTAATATATTTTCTTTCTGTTATAAAGTTTTAATTTTACAAAGATAATTTTTTTATTATAGTATATCCATCAATTACAAATTGGAATAATTGAGTGCATAGTAAAATTATTCTTCTTTTTGAAAATAGCTCATCATAATTCTACCGAATGCAAAAATTGCAACTAATCCTGCAATAATTAATGCTATATAAGCGACTGTTAACATTTTTTTTGAATTTTTTTTATTTTTAAATAGGATTTAGTTAAAGTTATAAAAGAAAAAATTAAGAAAATTAAAGAAATAAATAATAAAACAAACAAAAAAGTATAATTGTAGTTTTTTGTATTATCAAATATATTATATAATACACTTGCAAAACCAGTAGTTATAGCTATTACAAAAATAGCAAATATTTTAAATAGTTCTAATTCTATTTTAAGTTTTCTATCAATATTATTTTGTTCATTCATTTTGCTAATATAATAATTACTTCTGATAGTAAATTAAGCTAAACATTTTTTTATGTTTTTTTTTAATTAGTTATTTTTAAATGAAATTATCCTCCTTATCTTATTTTTTTTGTATTATTTTAAAAATGTAAATGCCGCCCCGTTGGTAAAATTACCTACGGGGTTAATCCAACGGTATAAATATACTTT
>CAZZDX010000266.1:0-4474 GCA_964653185.1 uncultured Bacteroidales bacterium | reverse complement strand
AAAAACATAATAATTGATGAGTTCAGTATAAAAAGGTAAAAAAGTACATCATTGCGAGGAGCGAAGCGACGAAGCAATCTCTCCCAATTTGCAACAGATTGCTTCGCCTTCGGCTCGCAATGACGGACTACCAAATAAAAATGTGAAATAAAAAATAAAGACCACACGATACAATCGTGCGGTAGCGGGGCGATTATAAATGCAAAATGCAAATTGCAAAATGCAAAATGGTTATATGGCTAAATTGTTAATGACAATCAATAACCAATGATAATATAAAATAACTAAATATTCACCCCGTTAGATAATTGATAAATTGATAGAAAATAATACTTAAAACAAAATATCTAACGGGGCGTCTTTGCGTGAAATAAAAAAAATATAATTACTTAATTATGAAAATATAAACAGATGAAATATAATCAAAAAGTAGCTTCAGCAGGTAACAAAGGAAAAGGTATTCGTTCTGATTGTTTTGTAACAATTGAACTTACTGAAAATAAAGGTTTGGATATACATCTGGAAAGTAAAGTCAAAGTTCTTTACGGAGATTCAATTATTGCATTAACAAAAGATATCTTAAACTTTTTTAGTATTGAAAATGCCAAAGTGTTTATTGAAGACAAAGGAGCGCTTGATTTTGTAATAGCAGCTCGTATAGAAGCAGCTGTTAAGCAGTTAATTGATACAGATAAGGAATATATATTTGAATTAATTAATGAGAACAATTATAAAACAGAAAAAGACAGAAATCGTTTTACTCGCCTTTATTTACCCGGTAATACTCCTGGTTTAATGATAAATGCAGGTATTCATAAAGCTGATGGCATTATTCTTGACTTTGAAGATGCTGTTGCTCCTGACAAAAAAACAGAAGCACAAATTTTAGTTAGAAATGCTTTATGCCGGTTAAATTTTTATAAAGCAGAAAGAATGGTAAGAATTAATCAAATACCTAAAGGTTTAGATGATTTGGATTATATTATACCATATAATACTAATTTGGTGTTAATTCCTAAATGTGAAAGTTCTGCTCAGGTTCATCAGGTTAATGAGCGAATAAATAAAATAAAAAATAAAAAGAATATTAAAAATAATATATGGCTAATGCCTATTATTGAAAGTTGCTTAGGTGTTGTTAAGTCATATAAAATAGCAAGTGCTGCTGATAATATTGTGGCTCTTGCAATAGGTCTTGAAGATTACACAGCAGATTTAGGGACAAAAAGAACTAACAATGGTGATGAATCTTTTTATGCAAGATGTCAGATTATAAATTCTTGTAAAGCAGCAGGAATACAAGCTATTGACTCTGTATTTTCTGATATATCGGATATGGAGGCATTAAAAGAGAATGTTTTAAGGTCAAAAGCTCTTGGATTTGATGGAATGGGCTGTATCCATCCTCGTCAGATAAAAGTTGTTTATGAAAATTTTGCTCCTGATGAACAGGAGATAGAAAAAGCAAAAAAAATTGTTAATGCTTTTACTGAGGCAAAGGAAAAGGGATTGGGCGTAGTATCACTCGGAACAAAAATGATTGACCCGCCTGTTGTGAAACGTGCTCAAAAAACTATTGATATGGCAATAAATATGAATAAATTATCTAAAAATTGGAGAGAAGAAGAAAATGAAGAAATATGATAAATTAGTTAAAAATGCTGTTGGCAGAATAGTGCCTACTGAGGTTAATGGCAAACCTGTAATTCCATTTAAAGGAATTGGAAAACACAGACCAACGGGACATAAGTATGCACCACCAATTTCCTCATGTATAGATTATCCTGATGATGGAAATAAAATTGTTCCTTCTTTAAAAGATTCCCTTATAAAATCAGGAATAAAAAATGGTATGACTATTTCCACTCATCATCATTTTAGAGATGGCGATTTAATTGCAAACCAATTATTTGATGTTATTAATGAATTAGGAATTAAAGATATAGTATGGTATCCTTCTGCTTCATTTCCATGTCATGAACATTTAATACAATATCTTGAAAATGGAACAATACATCATATTGAAGGCAGCATGAATGGTCCGTTAGGAAAATATGCTTCAGAAGGAAAAATGCGAGGCGCTGGAGTATTACGGTCACATGGTGGAAGATATCAGGCGGTTCAGGACGGAGAGGTACATATTGATATAGCTGTTATTGCAGCGCCTACAGCAGATTCTTTTGGTAATGCTACTGGCGACAGGGGACCTTCAGCATGCGGTTTACTGGGTTTTGCCTTAGCAGATTCGCAATATGCAGACAAAGTTATTATTGTTTCTGATAATATTGTTCCCTTCCCTTGTATCCCATGGCAAATTCATGGAAACTATGTAGATTATGTAGTTAAGGTTGATAAAATAGGCATACCTGAAAGAATTGTTTCAGGAACTACACAAATTACCAAAAGTCCTGACAGGTTATTGATAGCAGAAATGACTGCTCAATTTTGTGATGAAGCGGGAATCGTAAAAGATGGATTTTCATATCAGGCAGGCGCAGGTGGAACAGCTTTATCAATAGGTATATACTTTGAGCAAATGATTAGAGAAAGAAATATAAAAGCAAGATTTATTCGTGCAGGAAGTAATAAATATCCTGTCAAAATGCTTGAAGATGGTCTTGTCGATTATATATTAGATGGTCAGACATTTGATATTGAAGGTGTTAGGTCAATGAGAGAAAATGCTAATCATTTAAATACCAGTCCTTTTACAAGTTATAATTATCACGGCAAAGGAAATTTTGCTTCAATGGTTGATGTAGTTATACTGGGAGCAACAGAGATTGATGTTAACTTTAATGCGAATGTTGTAACCCATTCTGACGGTTATCTTTTACATGGTATTGGAGGCTGGCAAAACTGTTTATTCTCAAAATGCACAATTTTACCTGTCCCACTGTTCAGAGATAGAATACCTGTGATTGTTGATGAAGTAATAACAATTTGTGGTCCCGGAGAATTAATAGATGTTATTATTACCGAGAGAGGCATTGCTATTAATCCTCGCAGAACCGACTTAATAGAAAAACTAAAAGATTCTGACCTGCCAATAAAAACTATTTATGAACTGAAAGACGAAGCAGAAAAAATATGCGGTAAACCAGTCAAGCCAAAACTAAGCGACGAAATTGTTGCTATCATCAAATGGGTTGACGGAACAGTTATTGATGCTGTTCATAAAGTTGAAAAATAATTTTTATTTATAAACTTGAGTTATTCCTAATTCGTTTGTCGTATAACAGTATAAAACTGGTGTGTTAATTTTGACGTATTTATTATAAATATTTTTCCTGAAAAAATTAAGTTTTTTTTAATAAGGTAATAAGGTTGAAAAACTGACAGAATTTGTATTTTTCTACTAAGGTCTAAAATCTTTAAAATAAGGTTTTTAAAACCTTATCATAAAAAAATAACCTTAGTAGAAATATTGAATACGCTATAAAAATAACCTTATTACCTTATTTAGTATATACAAAATTTGCAGAAAATTTTTTGGCGAATTATCCTGCAAAATAAAGATAACAGTATAAAATTTTCAAAAAGTTGTCGTTATGAAATTAATTGATTAGTAGAATATACGGAAGCCAACCGTTAATATTTTTTATAAAACCCAATAATAAATTATGCTAAATACTATATTAGAACATCGTTCAATTAGAAAATATAAAGACAAACCTGTTGAAGATAAAATTTTAAATCAAATTCTTGAAGCAGGGTTTCGTGCTTCTACAACCGGCAATATGCAGGTATATAGCATAATTGTTACTAAAGATAAAAAAAGAAAAGAAAAATTATGCGAACTGTATTTTAATCAGGAAATGGTTAAAGAAGCACCTGTTTTGTTAACTTTTTGTGCTGATTTTAATCGTTTTAACAAATGGTGCAGGCAACGTAATGCCGAACCTTGTTATGATAATGCTCTTTCATTTTTTACAGGCGCTATTGATGCTTTGCTCGTTGCCCAAAATGTTGCTATTGCAGCTGAATCATTTGGACTTGGTATATGCTATCTTGGAACAACTATTTATCAGGCAGATAAACTGATAGATTTTTTTAACTGCCCCAAAGGTGTTGTGCCAATAACCACATTAGTTGTCGGCTATCCTGATGAAAATCCTGACTTAGTTGACAGATTACCTTATGATGGAATTATACATAAAGAAGTTTATAAAGATTATACTTCAGAAAAAATAAATAATATTTATAAAGAGAAAGAATCTTTGCCTGAAACCAAAGAGATTATAAAAGAAAATAAACTTGATAATCTTGCACAGGTATTTACACAAAAAAGATATACTAAAAAAGATAATATATATTTTTCAAAAATATTTCTAAAAAGTATAGAGAGTCAGGGGTTTATGAATAATGAAGAATAAAATATTGGTTCTTCGGTAAAATGTGTGGAAAAAATGTTATAAGGAAATAAGTATATAAAGGAAATAGGGGATATAAGGGATATAAAAAAAGTAATCGT
>CAZZDX010000265.1:0-4475 GCA_964653185.1 uncultured Bacteroidales bacterium | reverse complement strand
CAATTATAATTTTTGTCTGTCCAATATTTTTTCCACAAATTTTACCGAAGAACCATTTTTTATTATTGGTAAAAATAATTTCTCATACGCGAAAATAAATTTTTATCTTTTAAGCTTGGATTTGGTTTAAAGTTTGGTGATGACTGAAAATCTTTTATTATATTTTTTTCTTCTTTACTAAGATTTTGTGGTATCCATACATTGATATTTACTAATATATCACCTTTTGAATAAGAATTTAATCCTGGCAGTCCTTTCCCTCTTAATCTTAAAACTTTACCCGGTTGAGTTCCCTGCTCAATTTTTATTTTAGCTTTTCCGCCTATTATCGGCACACTAATAACTGTTCCTGAAATGGCTTCCGGGATGCTTATAAAGTGTTCATAGAGTAAATTTTTCCCATCTCTTTTAAGGTAAGTATCTTCAATTTCCTGAACTATCACAATCAAATCTCCTGATATTCCATTATGTGCACCTGCATTTCCTTTTCCTGATACAGATAATTGCATTCCTTCTTCTACTCCGGCAGGAATGTTAATGTCTATAATTTCTTCTCCTTTTATAATACCATCGCCATAACATACAGGACATTTGTTTGTTATTACTCTTCCTGTCCCGTTACAGTGAGGACATGTAGATGCTGTCTGCATCTGTCCTAAAAAAGTATTTGTTACCCTTGTAACTTGTCCTGTTCCATTACATGTTGTGCATGTTTCAAAAGAGCTTCCTTTTTTTGCTCCTGTTCCGTCACATTCAGGACAAGCTATATATTTTTTAACTTTTACTTTTTTTTCAGCACCATTATCTATCTCTTCTAAATTTAGTTTTATTTTAATTCTAAGGTTAGAACCTCTGACAACTCTTCTTTGTTTTTGGCGGGAACCTCCAAAAGAGCTTCCAAAACCGCCAAAGTTTCCAAAACTTCCGAAATCACCACCAAAGTCACCAAAAATGTCTCCAAAGTGTCTGAATATATCTTCCATATTCATACCAAACCCTGCACCTCCATCCCCTCTCATACCTTCATGACCAAATTGATCATATCGCCTCCTTTTATCAGCATGACTTAATACCTCATAAGCTTCAGCAGCTTCTTTAAATTTTTCTTCCGCCTCTTTATTACCAGGATTCCTGTCAGGATGATATTTTAAAGCTTTTTCGCGATAAGCTTTTTTTAATTCCGCATCAGTAGCATTTTTATTAACTCCTAATACTTCATAATAATCTCTTTTAGACATCTAAATTTACTTTATTAAGTTATTAATTCTATTTCACTGATATATCCCAGTAATTGAAATATAATTGTTGTGGAATTTTATTCTGCAATTATAACCTTAGCATATCTTAATACTTTATCATTAAGAAAATATCCTTTTTCAATTATATCAACAATTTTACCTTTTTCTTTTTTTGATTTAGAAGGAATTTTACTCATAGCTTCGTGTAAGTCAGTATTAAAAATTTCTCCAATACATTTCATTTCTTTAAGCCCTTTTTGGCTTAAACTTGTCTTAAATTTGTTGTAAATAAGATTTATACCCTGTTTAACAGATTTAATGTCTTCTGCTTTTTCTGTTGAAGAAATTGCTCTTTCAAAATCATCTAACACAGGAAGTAATAATTGAAGAGTATCAGCAGAAACTATTTTTGTTAATTCTAATTTTTCATTTAAAGTCCTTTTCCTGTAATTATCAAATTCCGAATATAATCGTAAATGTTTATCATTAAGTTCTTTAACTTTTTCTTCTAAATCTTTGATTTTATCTCTTTTGATTTTTAAATTAATAGCTTTTTTATCTTTTTCCCCTTTTTTAATTATTTTTTTTTGGTCTTCTGATTTATTTGTCTTTTCTGAAACAGAAGATTTATCTTCCAAATCTTTTTCTTTATTTTCTGTCATTTCTAAATAATTTTTAAATTATTATTTTATTTTTATCTGCCCTTAAGTAGATAAATCATCTATCAAATAATTTGCCAAACAATAGATTACGACAATTTGGCATATATCAAAAAAATAAACAAAAGTATAAAATTTTAAATATCTGCAAAAATTAAATAAATTATTAGGATTAAAAAATAAAAAAATGTTTTACATTTGCAAAAAACATTAATTTATATAATTAAATAACACAATTAATATTAATTCTAACTTATAAAAAATGAAAAAACCTATGAAAAAATTAATTTTATCTTTTGTGTTTGTCTTATTTTTAACAATAACACAAACAACAATTTTTGCACAAGGTGTGTCTATTAATGAGGATGGCTCTCCTGCTGATAATTCGGCAATGCTTGATGTTAAATCTATAGTAAAGGGCTTACTGATACCAAGAATGTCAGAAGCTCAAAAAAATTCTATTCTTTCTCCTGCACAAGGTCTTTTAGTTTATCAAACTGATGGAACAACAGGGTTTTATTATTATGATGGCTTATGGAAGATCATAGGTGGTGGATATAATATAAGCTTAAATCTTAATGGTACTACACTTGAACTTACTGATGGAGGCGGAACATTAACCCAGGATTTAAGTTCTTTGCAGGGAGGGACAGCATGGAACCTAACAGGTAATGCCGGAACAACACCAGGTACTAATTTTTTAGGAACTACTGACAATGTTGATTTTATTATTAAAACCAACGATACATCCAGAGTTTTTGTTGCATCTACCGGACAGGTCTCTGTTAATACTATAACACCTTTTAGTGGAGATGTGTTCTCTTCATGGTCAGGAGTTGATAATTTTGCAGTTAATGGTTATAATGACAGTACTGGTATAGGCGTTTATGGACAAAATACTTCCACGGGTGTAGGCGTTTATGGTATTAATACTAATGCTGATGGATTTGGTGTTTATGGAAAAAATACAGATGTAAATGGGACAGGAATTATATCTGCAGGAAACGATGCCACACCTTCATATCTTTCAGGTGGTAGTGGTGGTGCTTTCACAGGCACAAATACAGGCGTTTATGGTAAAGCTACTGCTTCTGGCGGATCAGGTGTTTATGCTAATGTGGATATTTCTGATGGATTTGGTGTTTATGGAAAAAATACAAATGCAAGTGGAACAGGTATTATATCTGCAGGAAACAATGTTACACCTTCATATCTTACAGGTGGCTCTGGTATAGCTGGCTCAAGTAGTAATGTAGGTGTTTACGGTTTAGGTAATAATACTGCTGGTTCTTATGGAGCTTATTTTATATCCGAAGCTACTGATGGAACAGGAATAGTTGGTGCTGGTAATAATATTTTACCTACAACACTGACTAACGGAAGCGGTGGTGCTTTCTCAGGTGATAATATCGGCGTTTATGGTAAAGCTACTGCCTCTGGCGGAACAGGTGTTTATGGTAGTGTAGATATTTCTGATGGAGTTGGTGTTGAGGGATTTAATTTAAATGAAACAGGTGATGCGGTTCTCGGTTTGGGAAGCAACAATCTTAACTTACTGCATTCTGGCTCCGGAGACGGTGTAGTTGGCGCTACTGATGGAGGCTACGGTGTTGTTGGTTCTTTTTATCTTAGCGGAGTTTGGGATGGATATGGAGCTCTTGGTATGGATGGTGTTGGTGTTTATGGAGAGTGTGCAGATCAAGTAAATGACTGGGCTGGTTCTTTTACAGGAGATCTAGGTGCATCCGGAGATATATATGGCAATACAAAAAATTTTCTTATTGACAATCCTGCTAATCCTGAAAAAGAAATATTAAGGCATGGTTCTGTTGAATCACCAGAATATTTGTGTTTATACCGAGGAAAAATAAAAATTAATTCATCGGGAAAAGCTACTGTAAATCTGCCAAATTATTTTAAGGCACTTACTAAAGAAAATGAAGCAACTGTACAACTTACAAGCATCGGACAACCTTTTAATATAGGATATGAGTGGAATTCTGATTTTATTTCTTTCATTGTTTATGGAGAACCCGACAGAGAGGTTTCATGGATGGTGTTAGCTGACAGAGACGATCCTGCTATTAAATTGAATCGTAAACCTGTTATAATAGAAAAAAATGGATATTTTAAAGGATATGAAAAAGGGTATTATTTGAATCCAAAAGCATATGGACAACCAAAAGAAAAAGGTTATAGTTGGTTAAGAAACTATAAAAATCAAAGCACTAAGAAAAAGTTAGAAAAAACTATAACAAAACAAAGTAAACAAATTAAAAAATTTACTAACCTAAATACAAAAGATGCTATTGATGAAAAAAATATAAAAGAAAAATTAAAATTGAAAAATTAAACAAAAAAACTATAAACAGACAATAAAAAATTTGTTATAAGATAGTTTATATATGTAAAGTTTCAACACGTTGTTCCAAAAATAAAAAAACTATGAAAAAATTAAATTTGACTTTTGTTTTTATGTTGTTTTTAGTAATATCGCAAACAACAATTTTCGCTCAAGGTGTGGCTATTGATGAAAATGGACTACCTGCTGATAGTTCAGCAATGCTTGATGTTAAAT
>CAZZDX010000264.1:0-4479 GCA_964653185.1 uncultured Bacteroidales bacterium | reverse complement strand
CAATTAATTAATATATGTTTAATGATACAAACAGTTATAAAATAATGAGCTGTGATGAATGGTTACAAATAAAATTTATGTTGTTGATTATTATTGCATTGTTATTGTGCCGACTGCCGATTGCCAATTGTTGATTGCCGATTGCCGACTGGTCAGTAGCTACATTTAATTGTCTAAAATATTTGTCTTTGATATAAATATTCTTAATATTATAAAAGATATTGCTGCTATTACAAACCACATAAACGCCTTTGACCATTCCAAAAATATTACCTTACCGGTAAAAAACAGAATAGAATATGTCATAATAATAGAGCTAATCCAACATATTGTCAAATTAAATATTTGTGAATGATGTTTGTTTATATTGGCAAATTTTATTACAGGATTCCAAAAGCCATCAGGTCTTACTAATTTATAGAACGAAATAAGTTTATTTTTATTAGTCGGTTTTGTTAAAAATGTTATTAAAAGCCATGAAATAGTTGTGATACCAACGGTAAAGAAAAACGAACCTTTATTAATAATAAAACTTTCAGGCATATATTTCTCCAGATAAAATTTAGCAAATCCATAAGCAGCAAAAGGCATTATACTGGCAATTATTTCGCTCCATGCATTAATTCTCCACCAATACCATCTTAAAATCAATACCATTCCCAGACCTGCACCACATTCAATAATAAATTCCCATGCACCTTTAATAGTTTTTATCTGTGTAGTAACAAAAAGTGCTATAAGCATTATAAGAAGTGTAAATATTTTTCCCATAAACACATAATTTTTTTGAATTGATTTTTTGTTTTTAAATTTATTTTCAGGTTTAATAAATCGTTTATAAAAATCATTTACCAAATAACTTGCGCCCCAGTTTAATTGTGTTGAAATAGTACTCATATAAGCTGCGAGGAAAGCAACGAGAAGCAGACCTTTTAATCCAACAGGCAAAAAGTCCTTCATTGCTAATGCGTAACCAACTCTTTTTTCATCAATTCCCAGTTCAGGATAAAGTACTATTGAAGCAAGACCTACAAGAATCCATGGCCAAGGTCGTAAGCTATAATGTGTTATTTGAAAAAAAAGAGTAGCAAAAATAGAATGTTTTTCATTTTTACAGCTCATCATTCTTTGTGCAATATAACCGCCACCACCGGGCTCGGCTCCGGGATACCAGCTTGCCCACCATTGGACAGTTGTGTAAGCAAAAAAAGCACCAATACTTATACTTAATGTATGAACAATATTAGAAACACTTTGAGAATTATCTATATTAGGAAAAAAGTTTAATGCCGATGCAGGCAGTTGTGCTTTTAATCCTGTGATACCTCCAATTTTAGGTGATGATATAACAATTACAGCAAGGATAATACATCCTGTCATTGCAATAAAAAATTGTATAGTATCAGTGATGACAACGCCCCACAATCCGGAAATTGTTGAATAAATAACTGTTATAGTCATTGCTATTGCTATATACCAGATAAGTTGCTCATCAGGCAAATCAAAAAATATTTTAAAAATAGACATCATAGCAATGTTTACCCATCCAATAATGATTGCATTCATAAAAACGCCCATATATATGGACTTGAAACCACGAAGAAAAGCAGCGGGCTTTCCACTATATCTCAGTTCTACAAATTCTACTTCTGTTAATATATTGGCTCTTCTCCATAAACGGGCAAAAAAGAAAGTCGTTAGCATACCTCCAATTAGCATATTCCACCACAGCCAGTTTCCGGAAATACCGTTTTTTGCTACTAATTCTGTTACTGCCAAAGGTGTGTCAGCAGCAAAAGTTGTTGCAACCATTGATATTCCTGCAATATACCATGGAAGTTTACGTCCGCTAAGAAAATAATCTGATAAACTTTTGCCTGCTCTTTTTTTATACCTTAACCCTATTAATAAAGATATTATAAGATAAGATATGATTATCAGCCAGTCAATAAGACCTAAATTCATAAAAATGATTTTAGAGATTTAAAACTTCAAAGTTAAAAAGATTGTAACCATTCACAGTATATTTTTTATAATTAGTTTATACAACTTTTTTTATAAATTTCTAATTGCTCTATCAGGCAACTGCCTGATGACCTAAACAAGCCCTAATTTCCAATGTCTAAATTTGGGCATTGGTCATTTTTTTAGGTCAATTAGGTTAATTAGAAATTAGGTCAATTAATAGTTATGAAATTTTAAACTGTGAACGGTTACGAAAGATTTATATATTCATTATTTTATACATAAGTTTAGTGATTTAAATTTTTTTAAAATAAAAATTGCATTTTAAAAATAGTTGAAATACTTTTGCCTCGTTAATTTATTAACAATATAAATAATAATATAATCATGATTTTAGGTATAAAGAAAGCTTTTGTTTTAGTTTTATTATTAAATCTGTTTTATATACTGCCCAACAGTTTTGCACAGGAAAATCATTCATCCGAAGCAAACAAAAACTTAATCTCTGCTGTTTATATAACCGGCATTGGTTGTCCAAACTGTTCTGTTACAGACCGTTTTTTATTTAATAAACTTATTGAAAAATATCCTGACCTGATAATAGTAGAATATGAAATTTATCATCTGCGTAAAGACAATATAGATATAGCAAAAAAATATTTTAATATATATACGTCCAAAGGAGAAAGACCAGGAATACCTTTTTTGATTTTTAATAAAAACCAGCAGTGCTCAGGGAAATTTCAAGTAACAAATAGTGAAAAGATAGTTAAGGCATTGAAATATAATAAATTTCCTCTGGCTGACGGCTCATCTGTTGATTTTAAGGACTTGGATATTACAGATTTAGAAGGCAAAATAAAAATATGGACGAAAAACAGAATCTTAATATCCGGCAAAAAAGGAGATAACAATATATTAAAAAAAATATTGACAGAAAAAGATTTATCTTATGCTTTAAACGGTGTTAAGTTTGAAAAAACAGAACCTATAGCAATACAAATTTCTAAACATAAAAAAATTTTTAATCAGGCAATTAAAATAGGCAATTGGATTTTGCAATGGAATGGAGAACCAATAGAAAAAAAAATAAATGAAAATAAAAGTATAGTAGTAAAAACAAAACCAAAGAATGAAAATCAGGAAACGGTAAATATTAAAAATGATACAATATCAAAAGATGTAAAAGAAGAAAAACAAAAAGCACCGTTTAACATATCTGAAAAGACAAATGAAACAAACAAATTTATTAATAAAAATACAGGTAAGATATTTATTGCTCTTGCCTTTTTAGGACTTTTGTTCCTTGTTTTTTATAAAATTTATCCTGCAGAAAAAAGATTTTTTACTCTAAGTTACAGACAAAAAAGTTATATAATAGTTATTATATCCATACTTTTTTTAATAGGATTTTTTATTCTCGCAAAAAACTTTTCCCCTGAATTTTTAAAAAGAATTGGCTATAAATTACCTTTACCTGTTTTTACATTTGTTATTGCTTTGATTGATGGCTTTAACCCATGCAATATGTTTGTCCTCATCTTTTTGTTAGTATTGCTTATCTCTGCTTCTGATTCCAGAAAAAGAATTTATATTGTTGGCTACACTTTTATATTTGTAGTATTTATTTTTTATTTTACATTTATGGTTGCATGGCTAAATATTTTTAAATATATAGGATTTATAGCACCTTTAAGAATTGCTATTGCTATAATTGCTTTGGCAGCAGGACTGATTAATTGTAAAGAACTTTTGTTTTTCAAAAAAGGCGTTTCCCTGATGATACAAGATAAACATAAAGGCATTTTGTATAAAAAAGTTAATAAGATGAAAGCTGTTATCAAGACAGGTTCTTTTTGGATTTTAGTTTCTTCTTCTGTTGTGCTTGCATCATTTTCTTCTTTGATTGAACTGCCATGCACAGCAGGATTTCCAATTATTTATACAGGTATATTATCAGGAAAAGTGTTGGAAAGTTCTTTTATATATTATCTTTATTTATTTTACTATAATTTAGTTTATATAATTCCTTTGTTTGTTATAATAACATTGTTTGGATGGACTTTTAAAGCAAAACAGATAGATGAAAGACAAGTGCAGATAATAAAATTTATAGGTGGATTTATAATGATTTTGCTGGGAATAATCCTGTTAGTCAATCCTAGTTTGATTGGAATAGGAATATAAATATTTTTTATATAAATATTTTTTTTAAAAAAAATATTTATATCTTTGCATTTATTTTAAAATTCCTCTTTAGCTCAGCTGGTTAGAGCACCTGACTGTTAATCAGGGTGTCCTTGGTTCAAATCCAAGAAGAGGAGCATCTGATACCCGCCTAAGATAAAAGTGTCCTTATCTATAATCCAACAAGATGATATTCTGATTTGAATTTGCTTTTCTATAAAAATATATATATTTCTATTTATTTATAAAAATAATTTGTATCTTTGCATACATATAAAATATCACTACTGACCGACTAAATTTTAAATAAAGGGGTACTTCCAAATG
>CAZZDX010000263.1:0-4483 GCA_964653185.1 uncultured Bacteroidales bacterium | reverse complement strand
TGGATTTAAAATATTTAATCTCGGCACAAAACAACCTGTTGAATCAATAGTAAAAGCATATCAGGAATCAAAAGTTGACGTTATTGGAATGAGTGGATTATTAGTGAGGTCAACTATTATAATGAAAGAATATCTGGAAGTAATGAATGAAAAAAACATATTACCACCTGTAATCCTTGGAGGTGCAGCTCTTACAAGAAAATATGTAGAAAAAACTCTTGCTGATATTTATAAAGGTGATGTATATTATGCCAAAGATGCTTTTGAAGCCCTTTCAATATTAACAAAAATATCTGATAATAAAAAACCTGTAAAGCGGACAAAATCTGTTTCAGTAATAAAACCTAATCTCAAACAAGAGCCAAAACAAAGTCCTGTAAAAAATGTTATGCCTCCAACGTCTCCTTTTTGGGGAACAAAAGTTGTAAAAGACATTCCTTTATCAGATATCCTGCCTTTTTTAAATAAAAACGCTCTGTATAAAATACACTGGGGACTGAAAAAAGGTAAAAAATCAAAAGATGAATACACTAAAATAATTAATACTGAATTTGAACCTATACTTAAAGACCTTATAAAAAAGGCAAAAAAACAAAATCTTATACAAGCTAAATTAGTATATGGATATTTTCCTTGCAATTCCTATAAAGACAGTTTGTTGATATACAAAAATCCGACTGATAAAGATTATATAGTAAAATTTGATTTTCCAAGGCAAAACAGAGAAAATGGCTGGTGTATAAGCGATTATTTTAGCCCTGTCAATTCAGGAATACGTGATATAGCAGGATTTCAAATTGTAACAATAGGGGATAAAGCTTCCAAAGAATCACAACGTTTGTTTAAATCAGACAAATATAAAGAATACTTACTATGGAATGGATTTGCTTCTCAAATGGCTGAAGCATTAGCAGAATACTGGCACAGACAAATACGTATTGAACTAAAAATAGATGATAAGGACTCTGGTGAAATAAAAAAAATATTCTCCTGTCATTATCAGGGCTGCAGATTTTCTCCCGGCTATGCTGCCTGTCCAAACTTGGAAGACCAGAAAAAAATATTTCAATTACTTAATCCCGAACAAATTGGAATTAAACTTACTGAAGAATTTCAATTAATACCGGAACAATCTACTTCGTCTATTATTGTCCATCATCCTGATGCAAGATATTTTTCTGTTAAAAACACACGATAAAACAAAATAAATTAAAAATGCCTAAAATTCAAAATGTCTAAAATTTTAAGTATTTTAGTAATTTTTAATTTATTTGCAATTAGTTATGATAAAGCCCTTAACATTATTTTACATCGATTTATTGCAATTTACTTCATGTTATTGGCAAGTTTTTAAACGATAATACAGAAATGGATTGACGGAAGCATTGACTATTCTAATTGAAATTTTTAACTTTGATGACTGTTCAAAACAATAAATAAAAAAAAGTGGAGACCAGAACCCACTCAAAAAAACGGGGCGATACCGAAAAGCCATACGAGTAGGAAAAAATAAATGATATTAAAATGAAAAAACTAGCATTTATTTCTGGGGCATTAGCTTTTTCCTTAACACCATTAGGAATATTGTTTAAATTAATGCATTGGCCTGGTGCTGGAGCATTAATAACAGTTGGTATTGTACTATTTTCAATAGTTTTTGTACCAAGTATTACAAAATATTTCTACGACAAAGAGAAATAAACCAGCCCATAACAGCAGGTATAGTTAATTGCCGGTGTGTTGCAGCTTGACAAGTAAAAAATTTTTGTAATTTGTTGGCTATGACAAGTAGAGAAAATATACATCGGCAACTAACGATACCTGCAAACCGTTATATAGCAGATTGTAAATTAAATAAGTAAAAAATTTATAAACAGTTACCAAAAATGAAAGTTACCGAACATTTAAAAAATACTGACAAACCTATTTTTAGTTTTGAGATAATACCACCATTACGCGGTAAAAATGGTAACAGCATTATCAGGATTGTAGAACAATTACAACAATTTGAGCCACCTTTTATTGATGTTACAAGCCATTCTTCTAAAATATATTATAAAAAAGATGAAGATGGTAAAGAAAAAAAATATATCAGGAAAAAAAGACCGGGAACAATAGGTATATGTGGTGTTATACAAAATAGGTTTAATATTGATACTGTTGCCCATATATTATGCAGCGGATTTACAAGAGAAGAAACAGAAGATGCTCTCATTGAACTAAATTTTCTCGGAATACAAAACCTGTTGCTTTTACGCGGAGATGAGACAAATTATAAAAAAAACATAGAAAAAAACAGAACTGTAAATTTTTCTACTGTTGACCTTATAAAACAAGTTAAAAATCTTAAAAATGCTAAATATATTGACGAAGTTATAAATCCTGAGCCAATAGATTTTTGTATAGGCGTAGCCGCATACCCTGAAAAACATTTTAAAGCCAAAACTCTAAAAGATGATATAAATTATCTGAAACAAAAAGTTGATGCCGGAGCTGATTATATTGTAACTCAAATGTTTTTTGATAATAAATATTTCTTTGATTTTGTAAAACTATGTAGAAATGCAGGTATAACAGTTCCTGTCATCCCGGGTATAAAAATTCTTAACAAACAAAATCAGATAAACACTATACCTGAAAATTTTTATGTTAAAATACCTGAAACATTAAAAAATCAATTAACGCAAAATCCTGAAAATGCTAAAGAAACAGGTATTAACTGGAGTATAAAACAATGTAAAGAACTGATAAACAATGGAGTAAAAAGCATTCATTTTTATATTATGAATGATACAAGCTCTGTTATACAGGTTATTGATAAACTTAAATTTTTTTGATATTATTACAAATTCAGTGAAAAAATATAATTTAGCAGGTTTTAAATTCTGTCATAAAATTGTATAAAAAAAAGAATGTTGTTTTAGACAAAAAAAATGTAATAGAAGTCCCCTAAATTTTAATTTATCCATAATTGGTTATTTACTACAAGCATTTTTTTAATTATATTTGCATTTTTATATATTAAAAATAAAATATTATGAACATTGTTATCTCTGGCGACGGTGAAGTAGGTTTACATCTTGCAAAATTGCTTTCAGATGAAAATCATAATATTACATTAATAGCTCCTAACAAGGACTTGCTTAAGTTAATTGAATCTCATTCGGACTTAATGACAATAATAGGTGATTCTACTTCCTTTTCTGTATTAAAAGAAGCAAATGTAAAAAAAGCTGATTTATTAATTTCTGTTGTTGACAATGAACTAACTAATATTGTTACTACTATAATAGGAAAAAAAATTGGTGCTGAAAAGACCATTGCAAGAGTAAATAATGCTGAATACTTAACTGTTAAAAAAAAAGAACTATTTAAGACATTAGGAATAGATTCTTTGGTTTGTCCTGAACACTTCGCATCTAACGAGATTATCAAACTCTTAAACCAAACAGCTGCTACTGAGGCATTTGACTTCTCAGAAGGTAAATTATCTTTATTTTTAATACAATTAGAAAAAAATGCTCCTGTAATAAACAAAACCCTCAATCAGATAGCAAAAGAATATCCACATTTGGACTTTAGAGCTATTGCTATAAATAGGAATGAAACAACCATCATCCCGAGAGGTGATGATATGTTTTTAGAAAATGACTCTGCTTATGTAATTACAAAACCTAATGGTATTGACAAAATATTGGAAATGGCAGGCAAAAAAAGAATAAACATAAAAAATGTAATAATTGTTGGAGGAGGAAAAATAGGAAGAATTACCGCAAAAAAAATAGAAGAAAAACTAAATATCAAATTAATTGAAATCAATAAAGAAAAATGTGAATATCTTACAAATTATCTTAATAAAACACTTATTATAAATGGCGATGCACGAAATATAGAACTCCTGGAAGATGAAGATATTAGAGAAATGGACGCTTTTATTGCTCTCACAGGCAATTCTGAAACAAATATACTTACCTGCCTTTTAGCTAAAAAATATGGTATTAAAAAAACCATTGCTCTGGTTGAAAATATAGATTATATTGATATAGCTAAAAATATGGGAATAAATAATATTGTTAACAGAAAATTAATTACAGCAAGCTATATCGTCCGTTTTACTATGAACGCAGAAGTTACTTTTTCAAAATGTCTTAATGAAATAGATGCTGATGTGCTTGAATTTGTAGTAAAACATAACTCACTGGTTACTAAACATCCTATAAGCGAACTAAAATTTCCTAAAGGAGCAATTATAGGAGGAATAATACGTGGTGGACAAAGCTGTATAGCTGTCGGAAATATACAAATTATGGAAAATGATAAAGTTGTTGTTTTTGCTCTGCCAAACACTATTAATAAAGTTGAAAATTTTTTTAATTAACACAGGAATAGATGATATTGCTCTAAAATCTACAAAAATCGTATTATAATTTGGTTCTTCGGTAAAATTTGTGGAAAAAATATTATATGGACAAAAATTATAATT
>CAZZDX010000262.1:0-4553 GCA_964653185.1 uncultured Bacteroidales bacterium | reverse complement strand
TATTTTTCATGATATTATGTAATTTTTCATTTACTTCCTCTGTTGCCCAGTGCAATTTCATAGAATTTTGAGACATTTCCAAGCCCGAAGTAGCTACTCCACCTGCATTAACAGCTTTGCCCGGTGCAAATGCAATTTTATTAGATTGAAGAGCTTCAATTGCTTCAGGAGTACATCCCATATTTGAAACTTCTGCAACTAATTTACATCCATTATCTATAAGATTTTGTGCATCTTTTTCATCTAATTCATTTTGAATAGCACAAGGCATAGCTATATCACATTTTGCTTCCCATGGTTTTTTACCTTTATGAAATTCAGCATTAAATTCAAAAGAATAAGGTTTTACTATATCATTATTTGTTGCTCTTAATTCTAACATATATTCTATTTTTTCATCAGAGAATCCTTCTTTATCATAGATATATCCATCAGGTCCTGAAATTGTAACAACTTTTCCACCTAACTCTGTAACTTTTTTTATTACTCCCCATGCAACATTACCAAATCCAGATATTGCTACAGTTTTACCTTTAAGATTTTGTCCTTTTGTTTTCAGCATTTCTTCCAAAAAATATACAGCTCCGTATCCTGTAGCTTCAGGTCTAACTAAACTACCACCCCAATTCAATCCTTTGCCTGTTAATACGCCTGTATTTTCGCCTTTTAATTTTTTATACATTCCATATAAATAACCTATTTCCCTTGCTCCAACACCTACATCTCCTGCTGGTACATCAGTTTCAGGTCCAACAATTTTCCATAATTCCAACATAAATGATTGACAAAATCTCATCATTTCAGCATTAGATTTTCCTTTAGGATTAAAATCAGAGCCACCTTTACTGCCACCCATTGGCAAAGTAGTTAAACTATTTTTAAAAATTTGTTCAAATCCTAAAAACTTTAATATACTAAGGTTAACACTAG
Source organism: uncultured Bacteroidales bacterium (assembly GCA_964653185.1). GTDB lineage: Bacteria > Bacteroidota > Bacteroidia > Bacteroidales > CAZZDX01 > CAZZDX01. Next base: position 3,623 of record CAZZDX010000262.1, on the reverse strand, counting down.
GGTGAAATCTTAAACCACCTTTATATGGTCCAATAGCATTATTAAATTGAACTCTATATCCAAGGTTTACATAAACCTTACCATTGTCATCTACCCATGGAACCTTAAATGATAATATTCTATCAGGTTCAATAAGCCTTTCAATAATTCCAACACTTTCAAATTGTGGATTCTCATTGTAAACATCCTCAATTGATTCAAGGACTTCTCTTACAGCCTGAAGATATTCAACTTCTCCCGGATGTTTTCTTTCAAGGTCAATTAAAATTTTTTCTATATTCATAATTTTTAGTTATTAAGTTAAAAAAAATAATTAATAATAAATGAGTAAGTATAAAAAGAGTTAACCCTTTTTAAACCTTACTCAAACAAATAAATAAATAATAAAAAAAAAATTATTTATAACGCCAAAATTATACTATATAATTTTACTATTATCAAATATTGATATAATATAATTCATAATTGACAATAAAACTTGTCAATAATATTATTGATATATATCAATAATAATAAAATTTAATAATTTTGTTTTTTTATCAACTATTAATTTATCATAAAATAGGCATTAATAATGATATATAAGAATATGGACTTAAAAAAAACAATTAATGATTTAAATGAAAGGACAAAGGAATTAGATTGTATATATAAAGTTGATGAAATTTTAAGAGATTATGATGCAAAATTAGAAGAAGTGCTAAGTAAACTTGTAAAAATTATTCCAAAGGCATGGAGATATCCTGATATATGTAAAGTACAAATAATTTATAAAGATATAGTTTTAAAAACAAAAAGTTTTAAAAAAACAGAATTAAAACAAAGTGTAAATATTATAATAGATAATTATAAAATTGGTGAGATAAATGTATTTTATATTAGACCTGTAAAATCAGAAAAAGGAATCTTTTTGTTAGAAGAGTATAGATTATTAAAGATTATATCAGATAAGTTAAGTGATTTTATTATTCATAAAAAGTTAAGAGAAACTATTGAAAGAAAAGAGAATACAAGATATTTAGATGATAAAAATATAGAAGATAAATATTTAAAACTAAAAGAATGGCATAGGAATATGCATTTGTCAGAAGAAGATTTTAAATCAATAAGTAAAACAAATGTTAAATTTAAAAAGGGAGAGATTATATGCAAACAAGGTTCTTTTAGTTCATATATTATGTTTACAATTGATGGCTTTGTAAAATTATATATAGAAAATATGTATAACAAAAATTTTATTGTAAAAATAATAAAACCATTTGATTTTATAGGATTAACTTCATTATTTAGTGATGATAATTATTGCAATTTTACTGCTAAGGCAATAATACCCTGTACAATATATTTAGTTGATAAAAACATTTTTAAAACGATATTATCAAATAATGAATATTTTAGAAATGAAATATTAAAATGGTATTGTAACGATTGCAGATATCTTTATACTAAACTTTCTTGCATAACAAGCAAACAATCGCTTGGGCGTGTAGCCAATACTATATTGTATTTAACACAAAAAATATTTAATAATGATACTATAAATTCATCAATTTCAAGAAAAGATATTGCAGAATTATCAGGTATAACAACAGAAAATGCTGTTCGTATATTATCAGAATTAAAAAAAGATAATATAATAAATATAAATAAAACAGGTATTAAAGTTGTAAATTTTAAATTACTAAAAATTTATAATATTGCAGGATAGTGTCTGAAATTATAGTATACTCATAATAATCAGGTTTACGATTTTTTTTAGTGATTTATATATTTTTCAGTTATCCATAAACAAGTCGGCAATATGCAGTCGGCAGTCGGCAAATGGAACATTCCGTATTTATCGAAAAAAAATGATGACTGATGACTGAAGACTGTGGACTTGTGTTTCGACTACGCTCAACAACTAAAATTTTCGCATTCCTGTTTGTGATTAGTATATAAACTTATTATTCTTTGGCTTTTAGTATTACGCCTTTATTTTTTCTACCATCAATCATTACTTTAAGAGGGGCATTAAATCTTATATGTCTTATAAATTTACTTTCATAAAAAGTTTTACATTTTGACAGATATTCTAAGTCATAATATCCATCATTGATAAAAGGATTTATAGTAAAATAACCGACTTTAAAAGATGTAAGGTTTTGAAAAAAGTGAGTTCCCTGACTTGGTTCTATGCTATAATTTTTTAATCCGGCTTCAACAATAACTCTTGCTGCTGAAATTTGATACCATTTTACAGGAATACCTAAGAAAGGATCTTCGGATCCCCATCGTCCTGGTCCTACTAAAATATAATTTTTTTTATCATTAATAAATTTATCATTAAATTTTTCTATTTCTAATGTAAGAGCATTATTGTTAGAAGCTTTAAAAGTTTCGGGCTTGATATATATAAAATCATAAATATCGTCAATAGTTCCATTTCCCAATGCCAAATTTGAAGATATAATAGTTTCTTCAAAAGGGATTTTTTCAATATCAAAGTTGTTTTTTTCATCATTAAACACTATTGGTCGTAACTGTAAAAAATTAAATATTTTAGGTTTGTTTTTTTCGGTATCCAAATTAACAGCAAATTCAATTTCAATAGGAATATTCATTTCTTTTTGTCCAACTTTTAATAATGTTTGCAAGATATCAGACAGAGGAAATGTATTATGATTTAAAATATTTGAAAAAGTTATAATTTTTTTACCTTGATGATTCATTCCATCTTTTATAATATTATTTTGAAAGTCATAAGTTGATGAAACATATTTTATAGATCCATCTTTTTCGGCTTCTTTAATTTTCAATTTTAATATATTAATTCCATCATTAGTAGAAGGAACACAACTGTCAGCAAACAGGTCTAAAGCATAAAATATTTTTTGAGTATCTTTAAGAGACATTTCAGTAGAAGAGAGTTGTAATATTTTTTTAGGATATTTGGGAGAGAATCTCAATGTTTCACCACCGTCAACGACATATTTTCCTAATCCAAGAGCAATATTTACTATACCATCTTCGGATTTTTCAGGATAAATAGGATAAAAATTAATTGACCTTGCAACACCGGATATTGTTGGGTAAAATTTATTATTATATCTTTTTCCACAAACTTCCTGAATTATTATTCCCATTTTTTCCTGATCAATTACATTTGATGTTGCAAGCATGTATGACTTACTACTTTTATAAAATACTGATGCATAAACACTTTTTATTGCATTAGTTAATAATTCCATCATCAATTTTTTATTGGTTTCAATTTTAGGAATCATATAAGTAGAATATACTCCTGCAAAAGGTTGATATTGAGAATCTTCTAAAAGGCTTGATGATCTGATAGCAATAGGTTTTTTAAAAACAGAGAGTATAGCAGATAAATCTTGACATATTCTATCAGGTAATTTAGCTTTAATAAAATGTTTTAGAATTTCTTCATCATTTAAATTTGACAATCCTATTTCATACAGATTATTTTCTTCCATAAATTCATCAAAAATATCAGTACAAAGCACAACAGTTATAGGAATAGTTATAAATATATTGTCATATTTATCAAAAATTCTATTTCTTTTTATAAAAGAGTCAATAAAAGCAAGTCCTCTTGCTTTTCCTCCTATTGAGCCATCTCC
>CAZZDX010000261.1:0-4568 GCA_964653185.1 uncultured Bacteroidales bacterium | reverse complement strand
ATGCTTCTATGGTAAAACTATTATCACTTGGATTTGGATATAATTTAAAGTTTAGGGTTTCAGCATTAAAGTCCTTTATTCCTGTATTATCTAATATTGTTATGGTTTTTGTTGCTGTTTTTATGCAGGTGTTATGCAGGACAGTAACACTTACATTGTATGTGCCTGTATCTGTGTAAGTATGAACAGGATTTTGTATTGTGTCTGTGCCTGTATCTCCAAAATCCCAGTGCCAGCTATTAACATAAGCATTGTTATTATAAAACTGAACATCTGCACTGCCCTGTGATAAATAAAAAGTATCTGCAAGAGCATATACACGGGGTTTAATATATTTACAAGTTGTATCAGGAGGCATATACCATATTCCGAGTGTTCCCCTTTTTATGCCTGCACTGTCAGTATGTGCACTACCTCCAACATATAATTCATCATTAAATATTTCTAATGCATTAATAGCCCATGATAGGGTATCTCCTACAGCATGCCAGTCCTGACCATCCCAGCGGGCAAGATATCCGGTATAAACACTTCCAATAGTATCCCAATACAAACCTGCATAAATATCTCCTCTGTATAATTCAATTGCATGACATTCTCCACCATATCCATTTCCATATCCAACTTTTTCCCAGTAAAATCCATTCCATATTGCAATGCCATCAGTTAGTATTGTATCATCAACAATATTGAAACCTCCGCCTACATACAAAAAATTATTAAATGTGTCAACTTTCATGGACTGAATATAATAACTGGTATGTCCTACATCTTCCCATGTGCTTCCATTATATTTCTTTAATGAAAGCCACATCCCTCCTGCATATAGTTCTCCGTTGTAAACTGCCAAGGCATGAACCTCAGTGGGTAATGAACCTATATTAATAAAATCAATACCATTATATGCTGCTATATGCCAGAAATGTGTTGTTCCTATACCGCCAAATGTTCCGCCAAGTATTAGCATATTATCATATATTACCATATCCCAAACATCATGTGATACCTCTCCATAACTGTTATCCAATCCATACCAGTTCATCCCGTCCCATTTTGCAATACGTGCAGTATTTGGAATATCCTGCACATCGGAAAACCCTCCGCCTACATATAATCTGCAGTTATATCTGGCAAAACACATAATAGGTTGCGCGCATGCATTAATACCAGGCCCCAGTGCCTCCCACTCTATTCCATTCCATTTGCCAACACTATTTAATAATGTCCCTCCTCCATATTTGAATCCTCCTCCAACGTATAAATTGCTGCCTTCTGAATAAAATCCTTCAACCATTGCATATCCGGGGTCGTTCCATAACGAATCTTCATTTTCAAATGGATTCCAGTGCTGGGAATAAGAATAATGAAATAATATAAAAAATGCAATAGTAAATAATACTTTTTTTATTTTCATCATTAAATAGTTTTTTTAGTTAATATTTCCAATTTTGTTGAGATTTCAGATAAAATAATTAGTGTTGTATCAAATCCGTTGAAAAACTCTGTCAACTGCCTGACTCTGACAGGTTTTTAAATCAACCAACAGTTTTTACCCATTACCAAATAATTATTGTTATTTTATCCTCAACATTTTTTTGTAATCAATATTTATTCCATTGACTTCAAGATTATAATAATATATTCCTTTTGCCCAATCTTCTGTTTTTAATTCAATAATATTATTACCTGATTCCACATCAATAACTCTAATGGTTTTACCCAATACATCTCTTACAACGATTTTGCCTGTTGTTCCATCCGGTATCAGATATGGTATTTTAGTAGATGTCGTGAAAGGTTCAGGATAATTATCACCTAACGTATGATTATCAGTCCTTTCCTCATTGGAATACCCATCATTATTTGATATTTGCATTGATTTTGTATCTATAAATTTAGGACACGAGGGTATATACTCGCCAAGTAATATATCAACAATTGCCCTGGCATTATACACTGCCGGGTTTGGCGGGCATTTACAGGCAAGATTATAAACATAAGCAAAATCAATGCTGTCTATATCATAAATAGTTTTGTCCTGCTCATATAATGATAAAAGTATTTGATGTAATTCAACAAAATCGTCAACCATAGGATCTTGTTCTGCGCTTAATTCGTTTAATTTTGCAGCAGCATTACTATAATTGCCATCAGCAAGATAAGTGCCGTAAAGTATTTGTTTTGACCTTACAGAACCATCATGTTCAAGCAATTGAATTGCATCGGCTTTGCGATTATGATTTGTATCAAGCAGTAAAACAATAATTCCATCCAGTAATTGAGTATATGTTCGTTGATTTTGTGCAATCTCTCTTCTGATTGAAGCAGGAGTTACAGCATTAGGATTATAAATTTGTAATTGCTTTAATTGATTTTTGATTCCATTAGGAAGATTTTCAATATAAGCATAAAAATCAAGTGCAATTATTCTTGAAACAGGCAGGTTTTTATACATTACCAGTTTGAAATTTCCCGGCGAAAGTGCATCTTCGTTCATTAATGTATATATCACAGTATCGGATAACGGTGAATGACCTATTAACATGTTTTTTAACTTCCCGCCTGGTGTATTACCTGTAACAGCATCTAATAATACCTGTGTTTTACCTTTGTCTAAATTATTAATCAGGTTATCCAATTCATTTTGCAGCTCATTTTTAATATTATTTAAACTGTCTAACTCTGAATATGGCTGAACATTAAAAGAAAAGTCAGGCAATGGTATAACAGGATTTATAATTGGTGAACATGACTCGGCATCACTAGTATAAGTAATTTCTGTTGCTATACGATTAACCCAGATATTTGTTATGGGTCTGTATATGTTGGTAATATCATTGTCATCACCATGATGATAATATTTATAATATGTATTTGATTCTACTTCTTTATGATACCAAACATTAAAAGTATTACCTGCCGGACAGTTTGGGCTGAGACAATCCCAACCCTGGTCACCAAGTGTCCAGTCAACAAAAATATGGGTATATGGTGGAAATGGTAGTGTAAAGTCCAAAAAAAGACCATAATTATTCCAGTTTACATCATATTGAGGTTGAGATTGAGATGGGTCAGGAAAATGGTCATTACATTTAAGAGTTAAATCAGTATTATCATAGCTTGTTTCTATTGCACGTTCACACTTATGAAATTGATTTCCATTCCAATACGGTGAATCAGCGCCAATCAGTCCTGAAATATTAAAGTTTGCAATAATTGCTTTTTTGTAATTTCTAAATGTATTTTCAGTTATTTGATAACCGGAAGTAAAATCCAGTTGCATACCAACATTGGTATAATTAACATCTAAAGATGAATTTAAAAATTCATTATGATGTATATTGTCAAATCCTCCGCCCATGATATGAATAGCAGCACTTTCTGGAATACCTGTTTCCCCTGGTATTTCATCAAAGGTGCAATAGGCAATTTCATGGTTATTATCAACGCTTAAGAACATATTTTCAATTTCTATACCAAATATTGCCTGTTTAAAATCAGAATAATAAACATAATATTTGGAATCAAAGGACTTAATACAGTATTGAATGTTTTCAAAAGTACATTCGTTAATAAAATTATAAAGTCCTTTTTGTCCGTCAATATATATACCAACATCTGTTCTCTGATAGACATTGGCAGAGCCGGCCCAGGGGTTCTGGTCATTAGGATATGGGCTGGTGCCTGTGCTGCTATTATAATTTTGGTCACGTAAATGGGAACAAATGAAATTACATCCCCCAATAGAATTATTAAGTATACTATAATTATTTTCATTTTTAATGAATTTAATATCAATTCCATTATTTATAAAATTACTGTTATTAGATGAAATACCTCCGCCACCTGAAATATCAAATTTATCAAGATTATGGTTACAGATGTAATCAATATTTCTTGTTCCAAGCAGGACACCAATATGAGCATTACATATATTTGTATTTTGAAGGACAACTAAACCAGAAACTTCAATACCCTGCCACATATAATTACATGGTTCTTCAAGATTAGTTAATGTAGAATTTTCTATTATCAGTAATCCTTTTGCTATTATTCTGGCGTTTGGTGCAAATCTTAATGTCATATCCTTAATCCTGAGATACACACCTTGATTTACAATAATATCACCCTCAACAGTTTTAGAGCCTCCTGTCCATGTTGTAGTGTCACTGATTATTGTTCCATCAGGAATATCATAAATTACATCACATACACATTGGTCCTGTTGTATAAATATTGTTTCCTGATGAATATCAGAGCCACAGGCATTGGAAGCAATAAAAGTTACACAATAATAACCATATTCACTGAACTGGTGTATTGGATTTTCTTCTGTTGATTCAGAGCCATCGCCAAAATCCCAGTGATAATCAGTTGCATCACTTGAGAGATTAGTAAATGTTATATCAGTATTAATAACCGGGCATGTAGTTGAAAGAGAGAAGTCGGCTGTTGGCAAAGGATTAACAGTAACAACAACATCATCAGTGTCGGTACAGCCAGTTTCACCTATTGTAACAGTAAGAATATAAGTTGTTGTTATGGTTGGGCTTGCCACAGGATGATGT
>CAZZDX010000260.1:0-4568 GCA_964653185.1 uncultured Bacteroidales bacterium | reverse complement strand
TTCTGACAATTCTCTTTTCAGTTGATTATACCGTGTAGCAAGGAAAGACAACTCTAACTGGAATGCATTTTTAGAAGGTTCTTCATAAAATTTAGGAAGAAAAGGATTTTTTTCAAACTGTTCAAGTATAAGTTTTGCGTTAAATTGATTTGCTATCTTTGTTGCAAGTGATGTTTTGCCAGCTCCAATATTACCTTCTATTACAATGTAATTATATTTCATAAATAAATTAAAATTATAAATGCCAAAAATACTTAAAATTTAAACTGTTTGAAATTAATCCTGTTTCATTTCAACTTTGCATAAAATAAATTTAGACAATATAAAAAATTTTAAAGTTTTATAGCGGATCTATTATCCTGAATTATTCATAAATTAGATTATATTTTATTATCATTAGCCCCGCCTTTTAAGGCGGGGCTAATGATATATATATTCCGAAAATTTATGAACTTAGTGAAGCGATCTCACGAAGTAATTATTCAGGTTATAACGTTCAACTTTTAATTTATCAGGACATATATGCAGAAGTTCTTTGATTGTTTTATTTTTAACAGGATGAACAAAATTTTCAGATATTTCAGCAAGAGGAACTAAGACAAATCTACGTTTGTCTATTAAAGGATGTGGTATTTTCAGTTCTTTTTCGTTAATAATAATATCATCATAAAAAAGCATGTCAATGTCTATGGTTCTTGAAGTCCATTGTTTTTTACTTCTCTTTCTGCCTAGTGAGTTCTCAATTTCTAATATCTTTGAAATAAGTAAATAAGGATTTAATTCTGTCTCAACATATACAACCTGATTTAAAAATAATAAATTATCATTAAATCCCCAAGGTTCTGTCTCATAAACAGATGAAGATTTAATAATATTACCTATTTTTTTTTTAATCAAACAGGCAGATTTTTCTAAATTTTCTTTTCTATTACCTATATTTCCGCCTAATAGCAAAAAGACCTTACTCATAATATTTTTTTATAAAATAATCTACAAATTTACAACAAGATTGCAGAAAGAGAAACAATATTTATAAATATTATTGTTTTTAGATGATGTTAAGTAAATTATTTTTATAAATTTGTAACTTTTTTAAAAAAAATGAACTGATAATTTTAAGTTCCAATAAAAATAAACATAAATTATTTTGTTATGAATAATAAAAAAATTATTGTAGGAATTGATTTTTCAGAGTGTTCAATTAATGCCTTAAAACATGCAATTGATATTGCAAACAAATCACATTCAGATATTTTAATGGTATGGGTTAACAAACCTGATAACAAGAAAGCAATATTTTTAATTGATTCTGATAAAATCAAAGATGCAGTAAAAAAACAATTTGAAAAGTTAATATCTAAATATCAACCTAATTTAAAAAACGTCAAGATGTCTTACGTTATTAAAGAAGGGAAAATTTATAAAGAAGTTACAGACTTTGCAAATAAAAATAATGCCTTTGCAATAGTTGTAGGCACTCATGGATTATCGGGCTTTGAAGAATTTTGGATTGGTAGCAATGCAAACAGAATAGTTTCATCAGCTAATTGTCCTGTTTTTACAGTAAGATTGAGAATTAATAATAATAAAGAACTTAAAAAAATTGTATTGCCTATAGACAATACATTTAATACCAGACAAAAAGTACCTTTTACTGCTTTAATTGCAAAATCTTTTAAAGCAAAAATACATATTCTTGCTTTGTATAACATTGATAATGAGGGAGTTAAAAATATTGTTGATAAATATGTAAAACAAACTACCAATTATTTAGATAAAAATAAAGTTAAATATAGTTTAGATTCTACTTATGCTGACAATATTACAGATACAACTATTAAGTTTGCAAAAAAAATTAATGCTAATTTAATATCCATAATGGATGAGCAAGAAAAATCAATAAACAATTTATTTCTTGGTTCTTATGCTCAGCAAATGGTAAACAATTCTCCAATTCCTGTTTTATGTATTCATGCAAAATAATTATAAAACAAAACAGTATCTATACTGATAAGAAAACATTTTTTGCAAATATTATATTAAAGGGACTTCTATTAATTCATTCGCATCAAGATTTTCAGAGTTTTCCATAGACAAGGAAGATTTTTAAAGCACTATCGGGATAATGCAAGAAAATTTGAAGAAGTATATGGGAAACTCTGAAAACCCAAAGGGAACAAATATAATAAACAATCTGACTTCGACAAAATATTTCTTAATAGCTATGGCTATTAAGAAATATTTATGTCTCGCATCTTATTCATTATATTTGTTTCTTGAAAGAAATGAATTAATAGAAGTCCCTTTAAATTGTTTTGAGTGCTATAATTATTTTTCTCAAAAAATATTTTGTCAGGCAGTTGCCTGAAGAAGCAGTATAGTTAATTAACAATCAATTTTTTAGTTATTGTTTTATCTCCTATATTTACCTTTAAAATAAACATTCCTTTATTTTTGGGACAAAAAGTATTTAGAGTATAGCGATATGTTCCCTGATTTTGTTTTGAATTTATTAAAGTATTGAGTTTTTTACCCAAAATATTATATACTTCAATACAAACATTTTTTTCTTCTTTTAATGTACATTGAATATATGAATTTGGATTAACAGGATTAGGAAATATTGTTATCTCATCATTTATGTCATTTTCTTCTGTCTTTGTTATCGTATAACTTTTTAAGCTTGGGCATTGTAAAAATACACCAGAATCATAACTATTGTCTCCTGCATCTGCAATGGCTATCTTTAAATGATATGTTTCTCCGGGAATTACATCTGCCTGTGCCTCAAGCACTGTTGTAAATCCATCATAAGTTATTGTTGTTCCACCTAATGCTTCATTATCAATATAATATTGTGAATATGAAGGTATTACATTGTTTACATTGTCAATTGTTACAGGCCAAGTTGTTCCGGGTATTACAGCAGTATTTTGTTTACCGGCTATTCCCGGTCCACTGATAAACAAAGCAAAAACATCGTTAAAGCTAGTAGATACCCATTCAGGATATTCTTCAGAGCCAAAGACATAGTTAAATACAAGGACATTACCATCAGGAATCAAATCAAATTCAAGTATAGCAGCATCATTAGTAGTATATCCCGGAATAAGTGAACCAAGGTCAGAATCACCTGTGGTATCATTATTAGTGGAAGCAAAATTAGTTACTGGCCCGGAAACATCATTGATATTTCCTGTTGAAAGTATTATTCCATTATCTACGCCTATATTTGTAGAATATCCGTTACTAAAACTGCCTATGGCTAGTGAAGCATTAATATGTTCTATATTACTAACCGTAACACCTGATAAAATAAAATCATCTACTAACTGGGTATAATCAGTAACAGTATCTACAACTACTAATTGTGCTTTTGAGAACTGTAAAGAAATGCCAAGTATAAAAACAACTGACAATAGTTTCATTATTTTATATATTTTTTTCATAGTCGTAAAGTTTTATAGTTAATAAATTTAATAAATTAAAACAAAGATAATAATATTTTTGACAATAGCAAAAATAATTTTGTTTTTTTTATTTTTTCTTTTTAAAATGTATTGATTTATGTTTTAAATCAGTGCTTTTGGCTGGAAAATTATTTTTTTATATTAAAAGAATATTTTTAATATTATTATTTTTTACAACATTTATAAATTTCATTACAAATAAATTCTGCAGCATTGGCATCTCCAAATATTGAAGGATAGGAAAGATTAGTTAAGTTTTTAAAATATTTATATGCTTTTACTATTTTGCCTTGGTTGGCATTGGCAATGATAGCGGTTTTGTTTTCAACAATTTCAGTCCATTCGGTCTCTGAGCGTATAATAATGCAAGGTTTTTTAAAGAAGAATGCTTCTTTTTGCACACCGCCGGAATCAGTAAATATCATTTCTGCATTTTTTTCAAGAACAATCATATCAAAGAATGAAACAGGTGCAAAAATTTTGAATAAAGGATTTTTTTTAATTGAATTATACAGGTCAGCAGATAAATTTTTTGTCAGCAGTTTTGCTGTCCTTGGATGCAGAGGCATAATGATTTTAATGTTGTCATTTTCAGATATGTTGTTTAAAGCATTGAATATGGCATTTAATCGTTCAGGTATATCAGTATTGTTATCGCGATGAATAGTTACTAAAAGATAATTATTATCAGACAGATTGTTTTTTTGTAAGATATCTGATTTTTTATCTGCTATTTCAGAAAAGTATAAGCTATTATCATACATTATATCTCCGCAATGGCATATATAAGGATTATCATTAGTAAAAGGCGGCTTTGAGTTTGGTTTAAAACCTTCAGTTATCAGGTTGTTATATCCGGTAATTGTAGGAGTAAACAATAGGGTAGAAGCGTGGTCACACATTATTCTATTTATTTCTTCAGGCATTTTTTTATTAAAGGAGCGTAATCCGGCTTCAATATGTGCTATTGGTATATAAATTTTAGAAGCGGCAATAGCACCAGCCAAAGTAGAATTTGTATCACCATAAAGTATTAAAAAGTTTGGTTTTTCTTTTATCAGGATATTTTCAATACCTTGAATCATAAGAGCTGTTTGT
>CAZZDX010000259.1:0-4579 GCA_964653185.1 uncultured Bacteroidales bacterium | reverse complement strand
AACTAATCAATGAATTACTTAAAAAATAGCAACCAGTTTTCTTTAATTAGACCTATAAATTTAATTCATTAGAAGTCAGCAGTATCCAATCGGCAGTTGGTTTTTTTTGATAAATACAGTTGAAAATTCCAATAAAAATCGGAAAATGTTTCATTTGCGGACTGTGGACTATTAACTATTTATAAAACAAAAAAATAACTTGATTTAGTTCATTAGAAAAATATTTAGAGAAAAATTTTGTTTGTCTCTTCTATAAAATCCAATATTTCAGATTTCCCTGCTAATGTCTTGGTAGAAGATAAAATTATCTTTGGCAACTCTTCCCATGTATTTAATAAATAATTTTTATAAAATTTTATGTTTTTGTCTAATTGACTTTTTGTAAGCTTATCAATTTTAGTAAAGACAATGATAAAAGGGATATTGTTAGAGCCAAACCATTTTATAAATTCAGTATCAATTTTTTGTGGATTATGTCTGGAGTCAATCAAGAATAAAGTACAGAATAAATTTTTTCTTTTCAAAAGATAATTATAAATCATAGATTCCCATTTTGCCATGTTTTTTTTTGATGTCTTTGCAAATCCTAATCCGGGTAAATCTACTAAATACCATTTGTCATTAATTATAAAATGGTTTATCAATTGTGTCTTTCCTGGAGTATTTGATGTCTTTGCAAGTTTTTGTCTTCCTATAAGCATATTTATAAGTGAGGATTTTCCAACATTTGACCTGCCTATAAAAGCATATTCAGGAATATCAGATTCAGGACATAGTTTAAAATTTTGACTGCTGATAAGAAATTTGGCACTTTTTATAAACATATAAAAAAATTATTTAAAATACAACACAAACATATATAAAAAATACTTAAGGGGACTTCTATTAATTCATTTCTTTCAAGAAACAAATATAATGAATAAGATGCGAGACATAAATATTTCTTAATAGCCATAGCTATTAAGAAATATTTTGTCGAAGTCAGATTGTTTATTATATTTGTTCCCTTTGGGTTTTCAGAGTTTCCCATATACTTATTCAGATTTTTTTGCATTATCCGGATAGTGCTTTAAAAATCTTCCTTGTCTATGGAAAATTCTGAAAATCTTGATGCGAATGAATTAATAGAAGTCTCCTTAAAATGCCTAAAATTAAAAATTTTGTAAAAAAAGTTTTTTATAGGGAAATCAATTTTTTTTTTATTTTTGCAAAAAATGGCGAGATAGCTCAGTTGGTTAGAGCGTCGGATTCATAACCCGGAGGTCTCGAGTTCAATTCTCGATCTCGCTACTTTTCAAAAATGCCTGTAAATATTACTTTTACAGGCGTTTTTTTTAAATTTAAAATTTGTAAAAAAATAATTTATCCATTATATAGTTTACCTTGCCATGTATCTCTTTGCTTAAGTTTTTTTTCTATCCTGTTTGTAATCTCAAAATTTTTTAATCCATTCCATTGTGGAGCAATAATCATTTTAGGAGGAGATTCGCTTATAAAACGTTCTATAATAATTCTTGGGTTAAGATTTTCTAAAAAGTTAACAACCAATTCAATATATTTATCAGAAGTAAAGATATTAAACAATTCGGGGCTTTCTGTAAATTGTCCGGCCATTTTAGTGTTTTTCAAAATTTGTAACTGATGCAATTTTAAGCTCTCTATCGGAAGTTTTGATATTATTTTTGCATTGTTTATAATAGCATCATTATTTTCGCCAGGCAATCCTAATATAAGATGAGCACCTATATGAATGCCTCTGTCTGTTGTCATCTTAATAGCTTTTACAGATTCTTCAAATGTATGACACCGATTTACAAGTAATAAAGTTTTGTTATTACATGATTCAATACCATATTCAATTACAATATAATATTTTTTGGCAAGAGATTCCAAATAATCCAATTTTTCTTTATCAACGCAGTCAGGTCGGCTGGCTATCACCAAACCTATAACACAAGGATGTGAAAGAGCTTGTGAGTATAGTTTTTTTAGTTTTTCTAAAGGAGCATAAGTATTAGTATATGCCTGAAAATAAGCTAAATATTTTTGAACTTTATATTTTTTTCCAAAAAAACTAATTCCTTGATCAATTTGTTGAATTACAGTTTTTTGCTGGTTACAATAAAATGGACTAAAAGCATTATTATTACAATAACTACATCCACCTGTTCCCTTTGTTCCATCTATATTTGGACAGGTAAATCCTGCATCTATTGACACTTTCTGAACACGAACAGAAAATATTTTTTTGCAATAAGAGGTGTAATCATTATATAGTTTGTTATGTCCCCAATAATATTGCATACGTAAAAATTAAGAAAAAAATATTATAAGAAAAGAGTTTATAAATAATGTATTAAAAAAAGGTAGATATTCACTCTGTAGATATACTTTACACTTCGGCAAACTCAGCAGAGTCGTAGAGCCGTAATATTTTTAGTCATTTGTTTCGGCTTTGACTTCGGCGTGAACTCAGCCGAACGCTCAATACAAGTGACTTTGCCGTCATTTTTTTCGTTTTGCCTACTGTTATTAATAATTTTAGGCATTTTTACCCCGTTAGATACAAAATTATCTAATGGGGTGAAATTTTAAGTATTTTGAATTTTATCAGGCATTCGTCAGTAGCCGAACTTGACCGCCTGATTAGGCATTTCTTTATGGTATAATATAGTAAATATCCCTGACGAACTGAAACTTGTGCTGAACTTGTTTCAGTATAGTTACAAAAAAGCAAGCTGTTATGATTTTGTTATTTTTTCTAATCTTTTCATTATAGAGAATATAAATATTGCAGATAAAAGTGCTAATGCAACAATTAATAAAAAGAACTGCCATAATTCCCATTCTTTATAAAACGGTCCTATTTTACCTGCCAGTAAAGTCCCAATTGCTGTTGCAGCCAACCATCCGCCTTGCATAAGTCCTTTATATTTAGGTGGAGCAACTTTTGAGACAAAAGACAATCCCATAGGACTTAAGAATAGTTCAGAAACAGTTAATATAAAATAAGTTGTTATCAGCCAATAGGGAGATACTAACATACTGGTGGGGGCAACACCTCCGTTTAGAGAATGTACACTTGGTAAACCTTGTGAAGCCACAATCATTACAGAAAAACCAATGACTGTAATAAGCATACCTGTGCCTATTTTCCTTACAGAAGAAGGTTCTTTCCCTTTCTTGCCCAATAAAGTAAAAAAAGCAACAATAATAGGAGTTAAAACTACGATAAAGAAAGGATTGAATTTTTGAAAAAGAGGTGCGCTGATAGGATTACCACTTTCAGTGAAACTACTTATCCTGTAATAAGCTAATATAGCAAAGACAATTATAAGGACTATACCAATATAACGATTTTTTTCAGCATTTTTTTTCATAAACAAAAGAATTATTCCTATCACTATACCGACAATAAAAAGCAATGCCATAAGGTCAAAGGGTATAAATGTCCATCTGCCTACTGTTGGAACAGTATAATTTTTAGCAAACAAAGTTAATGTAAACCCGTTTTGATGAAATGCCATCCAAAAAAACATAACTGTTATAAATACCATTATAAGAGCAGTTAATCTTTCTCTTATTTGTTTGGGCGTTAATTCTTTAATTTTAATATTCTCTTTTGCTAATTTTTCTTTCTTTTCAGATTCTGTAATATCAACATGTTTCCAGTATTTTTTAAATATTATGAAAATTAATAAAGAGACCACCATACTAAGAGCAGCTATTCCAAAGCCAGCATTATATGACGCACTTAAAGAATCAAGATAATGATGACTAAAAGTTTCTAAACTATTTAAGGTAACAGAAGCATCTTGTTGTTGAGCAATAGATAAATAATTATCAGCATTTTGTAAGGAACCATCAAGATATTGATGAGCTAAAGTGGGAATTTTAGCATCATAAAAAAGATTATTATGCTTTAAAATATATTTACTTATTCCGGTAGCGGCATCAGGAGCAAAAAATGCGCCAATATTAATACCCATATAATAGATGTTAAATGCAACATCACGAAGTTTACTGTATTTTGGGTCGTCATAGAGATTTCCTACTAATACGGCAAGGTTGCCTTTAAATAGTCCTGTTCCCAAAGCAATTACAAGCAGAGATACATAAATAAACCATGGCTGCATGCCTGGCTTGGCAAGCAATGCATACCCCATAAACATTAGTATGGTACCTACAATAATTGTTTTACTGTATCCAAACATTTTGTCAGCTAAAATGCCACCGAGCAAAGGGAAAAAATAAATCCCAAAAAGGAAGTATCCATAAATATTACCAGCAGCTATAGCATCAAGACCAAAATGAGATTGTAAATACAAAACAAAAATAGCTATCATTGTATAATAGCCAAATCGTTCGCCCATATTTGAAAAAAACAGAACTAACAGTCCTTTTGGATGTCCTTTAAACATATTTTTATATTTTTAATTAAATAATTTTTAAAATAAAACTTTGCAAAAATAAATAAAATTATAAGTTTTACAAATTTATTTTTTGTTATTAATAATGTAATAATTTTTGTAACCGTTCACAGTATATTTTTTATAATTAGTTTTTATTAATTTATACA
>CAZZDX010000258.1:0-4580 GCA_964653185.1 uncultured Bacteroidales bacterium | reverse complement strand
GGGATTTTGACGATGGCAATACTTCAACAAATCAAAATCCTTCTAATTTATATTTAACGCAGGGTAATTATAATGTTTCATTAATTGTCGTTAATTCAAATGGATGTAAAGATACAATAACAAAGAATGTGATTGTTGACTCATTACCTGTTGCAGGATTTATTGCAGATACTGTTTGTTTTGGCTATCAGACAAGTTTTACAGATGCCTCATTAAGTTTTGGCAGTGCTAATGTCTCATGGGATTGGGATTTTGACGATGGCAATACTTCAACAAATCAAAATCCTTCTAATTTATATTTAACACCTGGCACACATACAGTTCAGTTAATAGTAACAAATCAAAATGGATGTTCTGATACTATTATAAAGAATGTTATTGTTGATTCATTGCCTGTATCTGATTTTAGTTATACAGAAGTATGCTTAAATGACACAACATATTTTACTGATTTATCTGATGGCTCAGGAGTTCCAGTAGTAGGCTGGGATTGGGATTTTGGCGATGGTAATACCTCAACAAATCAAAATCCTTATAATCTTTATTTATTTTCAGGAAATTATAATGTTTCATTGATTATAGCTAATGCCAACGGATGCAGAGATACAATAACAAAAAATGTTGTTGTTGATTCTTTACCTGTTTCTATTTTTGATTATACAGAAGTTTGTTTGAATGATACAACATATTTTACAGATATGTCTGATGGCTCAGGAGTTCCAGTAGTAGGCTGGGATTGGGACTTTGACGATGGTAATACCTCAACAGATCAAAATCCTTCTAATTTATATTTGTCTCCTGGAAATTATAATGTTTCATTGATTGTAGTTAATGCTAATGGATGCAGAGATACAATAGCAAAGAATGTAGCTGTTGATTCATTACCTGTAGCAGGATTTGTCGCAGATACTGTTTGTTTGGGATATGAGACAAGTTTTACAGATACTTCGTTAAGTTTTGGCAGTCCTAATGTTTCGTGGCTATGGGATTTTGGCGATGGCAATACCTCAACAGATCAAAATCCTATTTATGTATTTACGACACATGGTTTACATACAGTACAATTGGTTATAATAAATCAAGATGGATGTACTGATATTGCTATAAATACTGTTGTTGTTGATTTTTTACCTGTGCCTAATTTTAGTTATACAGAAGTATGCTTAAATGACACAACATATTTTACGGATATGTCTAATGGTTCGGGAGTTCCAATAGTTTCATGGCTATGGGATTTTGGTGATGGAAATACATCAACAGATCAAAATCCTTGTAATTTATATTTATCACCTGGCAATCATAGTGTTTCACTATCTGTAATTAATACAAATGGATGTACAGATACAATAATAAAAAATATTGTTGTGGATTCTTTACCTATACCTGATTTTAGTTATGAATATACTTGTTTGGGAGATATAACATATTTTACAGATATGTCGTATGGTGCCGGAGCATTAGTTGTCTTGTGGGATTGGAACTTTGGTGATGGTAATACATCAACAGTTTGGAATCCTTCACATTTATATTTAACAGAAGGTGATTATAATGTTTCGTTAGTAGTGGTTAATTCCAATGGTTGTATTGATTCTATAACAAAGGTTGTTACTATTGATTCTTTGCCTGTTGCAGGATTTATTGCAGATGCTGTTTGTTTAGGGGAATATACGGTTTTTACAGATACATCATTAAGTTTTGTCAGTTCAAATATTTTATGGGATTGGAATTTTGGCGATGGTGATACCTCAATAATTCAAAATCCTGTTCATATATTTATAACACCTGGCTCACATACAGTTCAGTTAATAGTAACAAATCAAAATGGATGTAAGGATACTACTGTAAAGAATGTTGTTGTTGATTCGTTGCCTATTGCGGGATTTGTTGCAGACACTGTTTGTTTGGGATATCAGACAAGTTTTACAGATACATCATTAAGTTTTGGCAGTCCTAATGTAGGCTGGGATTGGAATTTTGGTGATGGTGGGACATCAACAGAGCAAAATCCTTCTAATTTATATTTAAGTTCCGGATTATACCCAGTACAATTAATTGCAACAAATCAAAATGGATGTAAGGATACAATTATAAAGAATGTTATTGTTGACTCTTTGCCTGTGCCTGACTTTAGTTATGCATCTGTTTGTTTGGGAGATACAACATATTTTACAGATATGTCTGATGGTGCAGGTGCATTAGTAGTAGGCTGGGATTGGGATTTTGGCGATGGAGATACTTCGGTAGCTCAAAATCCTTCACATTTATATTCATCAGCAGGTAATTATAATGTTTTGTTAATAGTAACTAATTCTAATGGCTGTATTGATTCAATAACAAAGAATGTAAGTATTTATCCTTATCCTGTTGCTAATTTTTCTTTTACTCCGACAAATGGATGTGAGCCATTAGCAGTTCAATTTACTGATTTTTCAATATATGTTAATAATTATTACTGGGATTTTGGTGATAGCACAACATCTACAGAGCAAAATCCTTTACATATTTATCAGGATGATGGCATTTATTCAGTAACATTATATGTTGTTGGTGATGGTGGTTGTAGTGATACGTTATTTTTGCAGGATACTATTACTGTTTATCCTAATCCTAATGCTGATTTTGATTATCATAATGTAAATAATCCTCCACCTAACAATGGGACTATTCAGTTTACAAATTTGACAACAGGTGCTATTATTTATGACTGGGATTTAGGAGATGGTTCCACGTCAACAGAAGTAGATCCTAATCACAGATATGATATGTATGGTACATATTTGGTAACACTTATAGCAACGACAGAATATGGATGTAAAGATACTGTTGAAAAAGAGATTGGTGTAGATTTTTTCAAGGGCTTATTTATTCCAAATGCTTTTTGTCCAACAAGTCCTTATCCGGAAGTCCAGAAGTTTATACCTAAAGGATTTGGTATAAAAGAATATCATATAGTGATATATGATACATGGGGAAATTTGTTATGGGAATCTTCCAAACTTATGAATACAGAGCCAGCAGAAAGTTGGGATGGATATTATAAGGGTAAATTATTGTCTCCTGATGTATATGTTTGGAAAGTAAGGGCAACATTTTATGACGAAAGTACCTGGAAAGGAAAAAAATATGATAATGGTGTTTATAGAAAATCAGGCACTGTTACAATTGTAAAATAATTTGAAATATAAATTTATAGATAAAAAAAATATGATTTACATTATAACCAATGGGTTAACTCATTGGTTATATTTTTTTTTAGTATAATAATAAAGTTGCTTTATTACCAGTTTAATTTTATGTATAATTTAGGTTAGAGTAGAAAGAATAAAGATATTATGAGTAATAATAGAAGAATAAAAATATTAATTTTTATTATATTACAGCTTATATTTTTTAAGATATCTGTTAAAGCACAGGATCCAAATTTTTCGCAGTTTTATTTTAATCCGTTATATTATAATCCTGCTTATACAGGTATTACTTCAGGATTAAATGTAAGATTTAATTACAGGTCTTTATGGACTCGTGTTCCAAGTGCTTTTAATACTTATAATTTTAGTTTAGATGTTGAGGATTTAAAAATAGGTGGCTTAGGTATTATTGGTATATCTGATGTTGAGGGTGAAGGACTTGTTAAGAATACTACAGGAGGCATACTTTATGCTCATCGTTTAATAATAATACCACGTACTATGTTTATACAGGGCGGGTTTATGGCATCTTATGTACAAAGGAGCATTGATTGGGGTAAGTTAGAATTTAGCGACCAATTTGATAAGATTATGGGTAAGGTTTATCCTACATCATTTTATCATCCTCCTAATAGTGCTATAACAGGATATTTTGATTTTAGCTCAGGATTTGTTGTAAGATATTCAAAGAATAAACGAGATAAAGAAAATGCTATTCATACAATCGGAGCATCAGTCCATCATTTAACACAGCCGGATAATTCTTTTTTTAAAACAGGTGATACACATCTTCCTTTAAAAGAAGTTGCTCATGCAAATTCTGAAATACCATTTAATAATATTATATGTGCACCTGCATTAATTTATGAGCATCAGGATCAATTACAGACAGTTACGATAGGAATGAATGTATTTAAAGATCCTGTATATATAGGTTTGTGGATTAGAAACAGAAACTTTTTGATGAGTTCAAACAAATATGATGCTGTAATAATTATGCTCGGAATAAATAAAGTAATCAATGATAATTCTCGTGTCAAGATAGGATATAGTTATGATATAACTATTTCAAAACTTGGTTTGGAGACCACGCATGGTTCACATGAGATTTCTTTAAACCTGGAATTTGGGAAATTTATTTTAATAGATAGAAAAGGTTCTTTTGTAAGGAAGAAAAAATCTTTTATATGTCCTATGTTTTAGTGATATTTTAGTTGCTATTCATCTCATGGTTTGCCTGATGTAAATTAAATTGTTTTTAATTTATGAATTTGTGGCAAAAAAAATTATTCACAGATGAAATTCCCATGAACCTACGGGTTAACCCGTAGGTTCATACCAATGTCATTTAGTTAAGAGCATATCAGATTAGCACCATTCTTTAGAATGGTG
>CAZZDX010000257.1:3159-4622 GCA_964653185.1 uncultured Bacteroidales bacterium | reverse complement strand
GCTCCTGATTTACATTTGATTTATGGATATTTACAAATAGGTAAAATACATGATGACATATCTAAGTTGCCTTCACAATTTAATTATCATCCACATGCAAAGATTAAAAAAGACAAAAAAATAAATTGTATTTATGAATCTTGTGATAAACTGGATTTTCTTTCCAATATAGATGGTGCAGCATGCCTGAAGTATAATAAAAATTTAGTACTCACAAAAAATGGTTGTTCTCGTTCAAAATGGGAGTTACCTGATTTTTTTAAACAAACAAAAATAAGTTATCATAGTAAAAAATCGTGGAGGCATGATTATTTTCAATCTTCAAGAAGAGGACAAGAATTTGTTGTAACTCCTGAAAATAACGAAACAAAAGAACAACTAAAGAAATGGGTGTATGACTTAATAAAACAATCAAAAACTAATTAATATGAGGCACTCTTAAAAAGACAAAATTTTATCATTTCCATGCATCAGCCAGTCACCCGACTAACCGCAGATATCGCAAGAATTGATTTATACACTTTGCGTGCTTTGTGTAAATATCCTTGCGTGCTTTGCGGTAAAAAAAAATAGTCAGGCATTCGTCAGTAGCCGAACATGACTGCCTGATTAGTTTTTAAAGTACACCCATAAGTAATTAATTCTAACTTTTGTGAATTAATACCCACACATTTTTAAGAAGAACCATTTATTTTTTATAATTTTACCAAATCAGAAATTGAATATCTTTATTTTTTTTTATACCTTTGTAACAATATGATTATTTTTATCTTATTAGTTCCCTTCTCTACTAATAATGAACCAAAACTTGTGCTGTCAGGCAGTTGCCGAATCAGTATACAAAAATAAAAACATTATGAAAAAATTTATTTATATTATTTTAACAGTTTTATTTATTACAACAGATATAATTATATCTTTTTCTCAGGATTTGCCTAATTATATGACAAATGAGGAAAAGAAAAAAATGCCCGATTATCTTAACTCAATAAATGTAAGAGGCACTACTACGCCTCCTTTGTCTCCTGTAAGGACAATGGCAGAATGGGAAGAGATACAGGCATTAACAATTTCATGGAAAAGTTATGAATCTGTTTTAACAAAAATTGTAAAAGCTGCTCAAACAGAATGTAAGGTCTTTATAATCTGCAATGACTCCAACACAGTAAAAAGTTATCTGACATCAAATGGAGTAACACCTGTTAATGTCAGTTATATCATTGCTACTGCTAATAGTGTATGGATAAGAGATTATGGTGCCAATAATGTTTATACTAATGATGTGGATTCTTTGCTTTTGGTTGACTGGATATATAACAGACCTCGTCCTGCTGATGATGCTATACCAAGCGCAATATCTGATTATACAGGAATACCATTATTTGAGACAACTAATCCGCCTTATGAATTAGTTCATACAGGTGGCAATTTTATGTCTGATGGCTTTGGAACCGGCTTTTCTT
>CAZZDX010000257.1:0-3149 GCA_964653185.1 uncultured Bacteroidales bacterium | reverse complement strand
CTTCAGAATTGGTATTAGATGAAAATTCAGACCTGTCAGAAACACAAGTTGATGATATAATGAACCAGTTTATGGGTATAAGCAGATATATTAAAATGCCTACATTACCTTATGATGACATTCATCATATTGATATGCATATTAAACTATTAGACGAGGAAACATTTTTAGTTGGAGAATATCCTGACGGTGTTGCTGATGGTCCTCAAATAGAAGCTAATCTGCAATATGTTTTGTCAAACTATAATTCTGTTTTTGGAACTTCTTATAAAGTAATAAGAATACCTATGCCTCCAAGCACTTCCGGTTTATATCCTGATAATGGAGGATATTACAGAACTTATACAAATGGTGTGTTTGTAAATAAAACATTTATTGTTCCTACTTATCGCGAGGAATATGATACCATTGCTTTAAGAATTTTAAGAGAAAATTTGCCCGGATATAATGTTGTTGGAATTAATTGCGAACAAACTATACCGTCAGAAGGAGCTATCCATTGCATAACAAATGTTGTTGGCATCTCCGCTCCTTTGTTAATATCCCATCAAAGATTATCAGATACTTATGATACAACAAATCATTATACTGTAAATGCCACAATATTACATAAATCCGGCATTCAAACAGCTACTGTCTATTATCGTACTGATACTATGCAAGCATATCAAACTGCTGATATGAGTATGACTGTTAAAAGCAATACGTGGACAGGATATATTCCTTCGCAACAGGTTAATAGTACTGTTTATTATTATATTCAAGCTCATGCTAACTCAGGCAAATTTCAGGTGCGACCAATAACTGCTCCTGATGGATACTGGTCTTTTAAAATATTGCCTCCTTCATCTGTTGAAGAACAAACTAATGATTTTACTGTCAAAATGTTGCCTGTATATCCTAATCCTTCAAAAGGAATTACCTGTATCCCAATAGAGAACAATCATCCTAATATGTATTGTGAAATAGCATTGTTTGACTTATTAGGTAAAAAAACATTTATAATATATAAAGGAAAAATTAACAAAGGAAAGACAAATTATTTTTTAAATGCATCAAAACTCGGCAAAGGTGTTTATATTTTAAAATTTAGTTCTGATTATTATGTAGAGACACAAAAATTTTTGGTTAAATAGTGTCTGTTTGTATATCTTACTTAATAGTTGTTGAGCGAAGCCGAAATAAAATTTTATTACCTTTGGAATGCAGAATAGAATAGAATACCCGACAGGTTGCGTAGCACCTGTTGGGTATAAATTGAATTTTTTATAAATTTGTTCGTTCCATTTCTTATAATGTATTGTATAGCTATGTGTTGACAAATTAGAATAATGAATATCGAACACCGAATATCAAATGTAGAACTTAAAATTTATTATTTTAGATAAAAATAAATGAAAATAAACGTATCTCAGTTTTTGATAACATCATAAAAACTGCAAAAAATAACAAAAAAGGTAAATTTTAAATAATAAACACCGACATACAGATGTAAAAAAAAATCATCATTCATTATTCAATATTCGATATTTTTGTAATGTGCTAAATTTCAGATTATTCCACAAAATAGAACGATAATAAATTTTATATATCTAAAATTTTTGACACCCCACCCGACAGGTCGCGTAGCACCTGTTGGGTATAAATTGAATTTTTTATAAATTTTTATTAACCTACAACTTAAGTCGTGGGCTAATAGACCTGATAATATAAAATAACGGTTTCAACGGTTTACCTGCAACTTTATGAACAAATACTAAGCAAATTATGACAGCAAAAGATATTGAGATAATGGCTCCTGTTGGTTCTTTTGAATCACTTATGGCAGCTATACAAGGTGGTGCCAACTCTGTGTATTTTGGTGTTGAGCATCTTAATATGCGGGCAAAATCTTCAAATAATTTTACTTTAAAAGACCTTGTTAAAATTAGTGATATCTGCAAAAAAAATAATATCCGCTCTTATATAACTTTAAATACTGTTATTTATGATGATGAGCTTGATTTGATGAAAAATATTGTTGATGTTGCAAAACAAAATGACATTACAGCAATAATAGCTTCGGATTTATCAGTATTACAATATGCAAATTCTGTCGGCATAAGTGTTCATATTTCAACTCAGTGTAATATAACCAACATTGAAGCAGTTAAATTTTATTCTCATTTTGCTGACACAATGATTCTTGCCCGTGAGTTAAATTTAAAACAGGTGGCAAATATTATAAAAGATATTGAAAAGCAGCAGATAAAAGGACATTCAGGAAATTTTATACAAATTGAAATTTTTGCTCACGGTGCTTTGTGTATGGCTGTATCAGGAAAATGTTATCTGAGTTTAGATAATGAAAATCATTCAGCTAACAGAGGCGATTGTATGCAACTTTGCCGAAGACCTTACATTGTAACAGATAAATATACAGGACAACAGTTAGAGATTGACAATAAATATATTATGTCAGCCAAAGACCTTTGCACTATTGAATTTTTAGATAAAATTTTAAAAGCAGGTGTCAAGGTCTTAAAAATTGAAGGCAGAGCACGCTCTCCTGAATATGTTAAGACCGTTACACAATGTTATCGCAAAGCTGTTGATGCTTATTTTAATAATAATTATACAAAAGAAAATATTACTCAATGGCTTAAAGAACTAAAAACAGTTTATAACCGTGGATTTTGGGATGGATATTATTTAGGAAAAAAACTTGGCGAATGGACTAAAATACGTGACTCACAGGCAACAAAAAAGAAAATATATATTGCTAAAATTGTAAATTATTTCTCAAATATTAATGTTGCAGAACTGAAAATTGAGACAAATTCTTTGTCAGTAAATGATGAAATATTAATAACAGGACCAACAACAGGAGTGATTAAAACAAATGTCCATGAAATACGTGCTGATTTTAAAAATGTAAACACAACTCTTAAAGGAGAAAAATGTTCTATACCTGTTCCATCACTGGTAAGAAGAGCAGATAAACTTTATAAATTAGTTGATGCTGACAATAAATAGAATTATTTGTATTATAAAAAAATATTATAGTTGCTAAAAAATAAGTAATAATATCAGATTTCCTGACCCAGCAGTAAAACTGACTGACACCTAAAAAACAGACAAAAATTTTAATATGATGATGTAAATACTTC
>CAZZDX010000256.1:3223-4623 GCA_964653185.1 uncultured Bacteroidales bacterium | reverse complement strand
AATGAGCCGTCAATATATTTATGTTGATGCTTTAACAGGTGATATATTCCATACTATAAACAGGATTCTCAACACTGATGTTACCGGTACTGCAGAAACTAAATATAATGGAACGCAAAACATAATAACAGATTCTGTTTCACCGGGCTTATATCGTTTAAGGGAAACTTCACACGGAGATGGAATAGAGACATACGATATGAATGAAGGTACAGAATATGGCAATGCTGTGGATTTTACCGATGATGATAATTACTGGGATGTTACTACCAATCAGGACAACGCTGCTTACAGCGCTCACTGGGCTGCTGAAATGACTTATGATTATTATTACACAAATTTTGGACAAAATAGCTATGATAACAATGGAGCAGCAATAATCAGCTATGTTCATTATGATCAAAATTATTATAATGCTTTCTGGAATGGTGAATCTGTAAATTATGGCGATGGGGATGGTTCGGTAACTGCTTTAACTCCATTAGATATTTGTGGACACGAAATATCACATGCTTTTACCGAACATTCAGCTAATTTAGTTTATCAGGACGAATCAGGAGCTTTAAATGAATCTTTTAGTGATATTTTTGGAACATGTGTTGAGTTTTATGCTGATACTTTTAATCCTGATTGGACCATAGGCGAAGATATAGGCGACGCTATGAGGTCTATGTCAGATCCAAAAGCTTACGACGACCCTGATACTTATTTAGGTGAAAACTGGGTTACCGGAGCAACAGATTATGGTGGAGTTCATACCAATTGCGGTGTCCAGAGTTACTGGTTTTATTTGTTGTCAGAAGGAGGCAATGGAACAAATGATAATGGACATTATTATAATGTAACAGGTCTGGGTATTGATACAGCCGCAGAAATTGCATATCGTAATTTACATACTTATCTAATATCTTCATCACAATATTATGACGCTCGTATGGGTGCTATACAGGCAGCTGAAGATTTGTATGGTCATTGCTCTAATGCTGTTATTGAAACAGCAAATGCATGGCATGCTGTTGGTGTCGGTGATGTTTTTGCAGATTATGATATATCATTACTAAATGCTCAATCACCAATTACTGCTTGTGGTTTGTTAACAGAAGATGTAACCATTCTTTTAGGATATAATGGATGCAATGCCAGCTTAAATGCCGGTGATACTATTTTTGCAGGATATAACCTTGACGGTGATACAGTTGGTGTAATTGATACAATAATATTATCTTCTCCTTTGAATGGTGGAGATACTTTAATTTATACATTTAACAATGCTGCTGATGTATCTGAACTTGGAATCCATACTATTGATTGCTGGGTTAATTTTGGTTTGGATTCAATAAATTACAATGATACTCTTTATGGATATGATTTTGATGATGTAATGCTCAAAATATCATTAA
>CAZZDX010000256.1:0-3213 GCA_964653185.1 uncultured Bacteroidales bacterium | reverse complement strand
TGAATTTGAAAATAAATTGCAACAGAATTTTGATGTTGGGGTTATTGCTGTTCATTCTCCAACATCAGGATGTAATCTGTCAGGTTCTGAGATTGTTGAAATTGAACTGGAATTCTTTATATGTGATTCTATACCTGCTAATGATTCAATTGCTGTTGCATATCAGGTTAACGGAGGAAGCATTATAAGAGATACATTAGTATTAAGTTCTGCTGTTCACAGCAATGAAACAATTAATTATACATTTAATACAACAGCCGATTTTTCTGATTATGGCACTTATATTATTAACGTTTGGACTGAATTTGATATTGATACATTAAATGGGAATGATAGTTTACTGGGTTATGAGATTAAAAAACCAATTGCATTAAGTAATGATATTATAACTTTTGAAGATAATGTTGGAGTTCTTGATTCTTTCTTAATTACAACCAACGAACAATCAGATGCTTATGTGTCTTCAACTGCTGCTAATGCCAGTAATTATGGTTTTCAGATGACAGGTGGCAACGACCCAATGAGCTATATGGATCTTCTTATGAATGCTGATACTACAAATATTTGGGAAGATTTAAAGATTTTTTCATCCAAAGCATACTTCTGTGTTGATGCTACATCATGGATTACAGCTAATTTAAGATTTGACCTGAGACAAACTTTTTCAATGGTGTATGAAGCTTATGTAGGCGAACCTATTCCTCAGGCAAGTAGCCTTAGAATTCTTGTTAATGATGATGAGATAGCCGGTACTTATAACCCAACCACAACTATTTCTGATCCTTTTGTTACTATATTTTTAAATCTTGATACTTTTGCCGGAACCAATTTTGAAGTTTGCTTTCAGGCAATTAATATTTTTAGTAAAAATGCCGATCCTTCGGTTCCTCTTGGCAGTAAAGGTGATAATGTGTATATTGATAATATTTATTTTAGTGAGGAATCAACAGAAAATATTGAGGAACTACCTATATGTCAGGATTGGGAAATTGTAATTTATCCAAATCCTAATAAAGGAATATTTAACTTAGAATATACCTCAAATCAATCAGAAATCATAAAAATTGAAATAACAGACCTATTAGGAAGAAACTTTGAACAAAAGAATCTGAATGTGATAAAAGGATTAAATAAAATTACTTTAGACCTAAAAGGACAACCAAAAGGAATATATATTATCAAAACCACGTCTAAATCCGGCGTTTTTATCAACCGAATAATTCATCAATAATTAAGCACTTTTTTATATTTAGGTACCCTTTTTATTATAATGAACAATATATTTTTCTAATGAACTAATCTTTGTGCTTCATAAATATTTAATAGTTGGCAGTCAGAAGTCCACAGTCGGCAAAAAAATCAATTGCCGACTGCCGATTGGAAACTGCTGACTTCTAATGAATTAAATTTAGATAAGTTCATTCTGATAGTTGTTGAGCGAAGCCGAAACAAAGGTAAACAACAAGTTTAGTGGAAGTTATCACTATTGTCAGAATAAAAATAATTATGAACGATAATCCGTCAGTTGACGGAGATAATGTTTACTGAAATAACCCTGAAATAATCAGGCAACTGCCTGTTTGTTCAGTATTAATATAAATATTTAATTTTTTAGAATTTAATAGTTTAAATAAAAATAATCAGTATGAAAATTTTAGTATTAAATTGTGGTAGCTCATCAATTAAGTATCGGCTAATTGATATGACAGAAGGTTACAACTTGTTAGCAAAAGGATTGGTTGAAAGGATAGGCATTTCCAATTCTGTTATCAATCATTGCCCTTCGGGTAAAAAGCCGATTATAAAAAAACAGGATATACCAAATCATAGAATTGGAATTGAATTGTTAACGGAAGCATTAACAAATCATGAGTATGGAGAGATTAAAGATGTATCGGAAATAGGAGCCGTTGGCCATAGAGTAGTGCATGCCGGAGAAAAATTTTCAGGGTCTGTTTTACTTACTGATGATGTTATGGAAGCTTTAAGAGAATGCACCGAGCTTGCTCCTTTGCATAATCCTCACAATATTTTAGGCATAGAAGTATGCAAAGAATTAATGCCTAACATACCACAGGTTGGCGTATTTGATACGGCTTTTCATCAGTCAATTCCTGAACATGCATATCTTTATGGTATTCCTTATAAATATTATACAAAATATAAAATAAGAAGATATGGATTTCATGGAACATCTCACGATTATGTATCAAAAAGAGCCGCAGAAATTTTAAATAAACCTATTGAAAAACTTAAAATAATTACCTGTCATTTAGGAAATGGCTCCAGTATAGCAGCAGTAAAAAATGGAATTTCTATTGATACCAGTTTGGGCTTTGGCACAGATGCAGGAGTGATTATGGGTAGCAGATGTGGTGATATTGATGCTGCAATTGTTCCTTTCCTGATGGAAAAAGAAAATTTAAGTATTGATGAAATTAGTAAAATGCTATATAAAGAGAGTGGATTTTTAGGATTATCTGAAGGTCTGTCAAGTGATAAAAGAGATTTAACAGAAAAAGCTGCTGAAGGTGATGAAAAAGCAAAAAGAACTATTTCAGTATTTACTTATGGAATAAAAAAATATATAGGAGCATATTCTGCAGCTATGGGAGGTGTTGATGTAATTGTTTTTACCGCAGGGATAGGAGAAAACTCTATTGAGGCAAGAGAAGATTCTTGTAAAGGATTGGAATTTTTAGGTGTAAAAATAGACCATGAAAAAAATAAAATACGCAGTAAAGAAGCTATAATAAGTACTGATGATTCAAAAGTAATAGTAATGACAATACCTACCAATGAAGAGATGATGATTGCTAAAGATACATTAAGGATTGTAACGGAAAATTAATTGATATTTTTTTATCTTTATGTATATTTTATTTGTAAGCTTAAAAAAATATTTGTTACATTTGCCCGCTAATTTATAAGGTACCATAGCTCAGTTGGTAGAGCAACGGACTGAAAATCCGTGTGTCCCTGGTTCAATTCCAGGTGGTACCACTAATAATACAAAAACAAAAATCAATTGTGATATTTGGTCAATAGAATATGTTTTGATAAAAATTGGAAAATGTAGAGACACAAAATCAGGCAATTGCATAATTAACCCCGTAGGAAATATCCAACGGGTAAACCTCGTAGATAATATATAAACATTTTTGGTTTAATTAAAAAAACATGGTTGCTAAAACAGAGGTTTAAATCCTGTCA